>ONBO01000034.1 GCA_900316125.1 uncultured Bacteroidales bacterium
GTCCGTCCGGCGATGGCTGAATGGCATACTCAAACTTGATTCCGAGCTGGCTGCCGTCACCAAGCAGGTTCTGGTACAGGTGGATATCCTGCGGAGTTGATATTATCAGAATCTCCTTTATGCCTGCGAGCATAAGAATTGAAACCGGATAGTATATCATCGGTTTGTCATACACGGGGATAATCTGCTTAGAGATACTCTTTGTGATAGGGTAGAGGCGTGTGCCTGAGCCGCCCGCAAGTACTATACCTTTCATATTTTTGGGGATTTTACTGATTACAATCTACAAAGTTAATAAAAAAAATTTAACTCTCAACTCTCAACTCCTAAAAAGTCATCAAGCTCACGGCGCTCCTTTTTGGTTGGGCGGCCTGTGCCACGGTCACGCACGCCTGATGTGGCCAATTTAATGTCTTCAAGCAGTTTGAGCTCTGAGGCCGGAGTTATGTCAATCATGTAACGAGTCACATCTTTGGCTCCCACACGGTTCTGTGTCAGCTCAATGATTCTGTAGGTGTAAACCACTGGCGGGCGTTTCACATTTATCTCCATGCCCGCTGTAACCACAAATGATGGTTTCACAGGTGTGCCGCCTACCACGATGCGCCCTTTTTTGCACTCCTCAGTAGCTATGGTGCGAGTCTTAAAGAGGCGCATGGTCCAAAGCCATTTATCAATTCTCAGAGTCTCCGCCATGTTCAGTAACTTTATCAGGTATTGTCAGACTGTCACGCTTAAGACACTCAACGTAAGTTTGAATCTCAGCCTTAAGCCTCTTCTCCATATCCTCCTGCTCCGCAGTCTGGTTAATAATATTGTGTTTCAAACCTAAGTCAGCAGCGTAGTTATAGACACCGGTTGTGCGTTCTCCGTCAAATTGCAGCAACAGGCTGTCCTGGAAAATCTGGAAGAGCGGATTGTAGTAGTCTATAACATAGTTGGTGGTGTCAAGCTTGTCAAAGATGTCCTTGCCAAACGCAAAGTATGGTTCATCATAGTTCAGATAGCCCAAGATTGAAGGCGTGATGTCAGTCTGTCCGAATACACGGTCAGAGACCTCCACTATAGTGGAGTCTGAAGGGTGGTAGAACAGTATTGGAATATCATAAAGACCGCGGCCGTTAATGAAATCCTCACGTGTCAGCACGGTGGTGTGGTCTGCAGTGATTACAAACAGTGTGTTCTTGAACCACTCCTTTTTGCTTGCTGTTTCAAAGAAGCGTCTGAGAGCATAGTCTGTGTAACCCACACATTCATACATTGGCTCCGGCCCCTTTGGGAATTTTCCCTCATACTTTTGCGGCACCTTGAACGGATGGTGTGATGTGGCGGTAAAGAGAATGCCAAGGAAGGGAGTCTTGAATGTGTCAAGTTCATTGGCAAAATACTGCATGAACTCCTCATCCCAGATGGCCCATGTGCCGTCAAAGTCAGCATCGTTGTTATACTCGTTCTTGCCGTAATATTTGTCAATTCCGGCAGACTGGGCGTATGCGTCAAGCCCGATGGAGCCGTTTGGAGCACCATGGAAGAACGCACTCTGATACCCCTTCTTCTTCAGATATTTGGCAATTGAAGAGACCTCGTTAGTGCCGTATTGCGTGGTTACGTATGGTTCATAGAGGCAAGGGATGCCGGAAAGCACTGACGGCATGACATCTATGGACTGCTTGCCAGTGGCAAAGCTGTGTTTGAATGTGAGGCTCTTTGAAAGCAGTGAGTCCAGGAATGGGGTGTAACCTTTGTAAGTGCCGCCATCAAGGCCATTATAGAAGAACCCTACATATTCACGCGCAAAACTCTCAATTAAGATAATGATTACATTGTCAGGCTTGAACTCTCCGTTTGGCTGTGGGTAATGGTGCGGATTGCAGTACTTTTGCAACTCCTTCTTGTCTGTAAAATACCCTGGGTTCACATACTCACGGCTGTCAATGGATTTTATCATTGTGAACGCAGTGTTCAGCACAATGGCTGACTCAATAGGGCTGTTCTCAATATACGCAGTGGAGTTGTTAACATTTATGGGTCTTGTAGTTACGCCAAATCCTCCTCTTATACCGCATACCGTCAGGTACACTGACAGGCAGAGTATTACCGTGTGAAGCGGGTAGTATGCTAACTTCTTCTCTGGAATGGCCGCATCGGGGAGGTCTTTGTATGCCTTATAAAGTAGGAATATCAATGCCAGTACTATCAGCGTCACGTACCAGTATTGTACAATTCCCTGTACGGCTATGGTGAAAAGGTTGCCGTCATTCTGGAACTCAGAGAAGAAACGTATGGTGGTGCGGCGGTTTATGAACTGGAAATAGACCATGTCATAACAGTTCGCTAGTATGCCAAACGTGTTGAATACCAGATAAATACACTTGACCACCTTACGGTAGATGGCACCACTGCGGAACTTGAACGGAATGAGTGCAAGCACTATATAGAGTGAGTTCAGGTAGAGTAGTGCTGTGAGGTCAAACTTAAGTCCGCCGATGCAGATGTTCAGCAAACCTGAGGCTGTGAGCTCTTGGAAAAACTTTGCGTTTATGGTGTAGAACGCCAGACGGCATACCGTATAAATAAAAAACAGCACTGCCAAGTTAAGCAGCACTGATGTGAGCGGCATGCACTTTATTCTGCGAATGAACTCTTTCATCTATTACTTATTGTTGAATTGGGTCATTGTGAGCTGCACTCCTGCAAGGCAGAAACTCTTGATCATCTCACTGGTGACATCGCAGCGCTTCTGTATCTCCGCAATGTTCTCTTCTGTGAAACTGCCGAGCACATAGTCCACCTGATGCCCTTTTGCAAACTCGCCTCCTATGCCAAAACGCAGGCGGGCGTAGTTTTGCGTGCCGGTGCACTGCTCAATGCTCTTAAGTCCGTTGTGCCCTCCAGCGCTTCCGCCTGGTTTGAGCCTTAGTGTGCCAAACGGCAGCGCTATGTCATCAACAAGTACGAGCAGATTCTCCACTGGGATTTTCTCCTCCACAAGGTAATATCGCACGGCGTTACCGCTAAGATTCATAAACGTGCTTGGCTTGAGCAGGGTGAGTTCGCAGTTCTTTACACGGCAGTGAGCCACAGAACCATACCTCTGCTCTGTAAAAAAAACATTGGATGCCCGTGCAAAGGCATCCAACATCATAAATCCTATATTGTGGCGGGTGTACTGATACTCAGGACCAATATTTCCCAGACCTACAATTAAGTATTTCATAGGCTAATTGTTATTTTGCGGCCTCAGCAGCTGCCTTTGCGGCACGAGTTGATTTAACGCAAACTACAAGGCTCTCCTTGTTGTCAACAATTTCAATGTTAGGGAATGAAAGCTCGCCAGCCTTGATAGACTTGCCAACCTCAAGGTTCTCAACATTTACAGTAACGCACTCAGGGATGTTCTTGCAAAGACCTTTAACCTTCATACGCTTCATCTCAAGAGAGAGCTTACCACCAGCCTTTACACCTACTGCAAGACCTTCTGTCTTAACAGGAACTTTGAATACGATAGGCTTCTTGTCATCAACCTCAAGGAAGTCAATGTGAAGAATGTTGTCTGATACTGGGTGGAACTGAATCTCTTTGATAACAGCAGAGCAAACTTTGTTGTCAATTGTAAGCTTTACCTCAAATACCTCTGGGCTGTAGATAAGTTTGCGTACAGCGCTCTTAGATACTGTGAAGTTTGTGTTCTCTTTCTTGCATCCGTAAAGTACGCATGGGATAAGATCCTGCTTACGGAGTGCTGCGCTGGCCTTCTGACCAAGTTCTGATCTTACAGAACCGCTAAGTTCAAATGTTTTCATTGTGTATAAATGTGTTACTCAAATTCGGAGCCGTGAAACTTAAGCTTTTGGTGTTGGCGCTCCGATTCCCATCACACTGTTTTCAAAAGCGGGGACAAAGATAGTGCAAATTAAGGGCAGAACCAAAAAAAACTGAAGTTTTTTGTAGAAAAGCACAGCTTCCAGGTCTGTAAGCTTGCTTGAAAGACCATGGAAGCCGTGCTTTTCAAAAATGGAACATTTTTGGTTCTGCCTTAATGCCGCCTATCTTCACGAGCATACGCAGTATGTGAGTAAAGATACTGCATTTTCAAAACGATGTTTGGGTTTTGTTATGATGTAGCGTATCTTCACGACGACCGAAGGGAGGAGTAAAGGTACTGTATCCTAACAACTACATTGTTTCAAATGAGAGAATTTGATATACTTTCTTAAAGTGGGTGTCAACAAAGTCGCTGTTTTTCAAGATTTTCATTATCTGATTCAGATCATGGGGTAAAAGACATCCCACTTTCTCCGCTTGTTTTGCTTTCATTTTGCGGAGAGGAATCTCTTTGGGATCTGTACAATCAACCCAACTGTCGTGTTCCAGGACTCCATGGTAATTGTCGCCCAGTAGAGGATACTGTTCTGCCCTCCATTCTGGGTCGTTGGAAAAATCAGCGTCGGAGTTTATGAGCACCACTGCAAATTCTTTTTGGTTGTTTTTAGAACCTGCCACTACAACGTATTTTAAACGTACACTATAATCTCCATTGAGAGTTAGACCGTCATGTCTGTCCAACTCAACGTAGATTATGTCTCCAATCTGCAAATCATTTGCGGAGTGGATGATGCGTTCCTGCTTTAACTTTTGCTGTAATGCTGAAAGTGCCTCGTTTTCCATAGAATCAAGCAAAGTCAGCTAAAAGAAGTTCCTTTTCGCGTATGTAGGATACCATTTTTTCAGAGGCGCCTCCTGCACGTGCTATTTCAATAAGGGTCAGAGAGCCCTGTTGTGGGTCTAATTGATATCTCTCCCAAGCTTTGTTATATGCTTCATCGTGAGATTCTGGCGACAATTCATCTATAGAATCCTTGTTTTTGCAGTATTCATACCATTTGTCAAGACATTCGCACTCCTTTTTTGACAGATAATCCATATTGGGTTGCTGTATGGCTATAACAAGCTGGTTGTCAATCCGTATTGATTGAGCAAATTCAGTTAAATCCGGGTATTGGTTTATGTCCTCATCTTGCAGTTCAACAAGCTTAATTACCTTGTCTGATAAAGCAGGAATAGGACCAAATGTGCGCGCTTTGAACGTGTCCGGATAGAGTACTTTACCATAGTTGACAAGGTACTCTTTTTGTGCAAAATATAATATCTTAAAAAGCTTGATATAATCCACACCATCAGGAAACTTGTTCACTATGTATAGTAGGACAGCTTCAATTTTTCGTATTTGCTCTAATGACTTCATCTATATTTTTCTTCTCGACTGCAAAGTTAGTGCTTTTTGTCAAATAACATCTTATGTTTGTGAAGATTTCAATTTTTACAGTTTCATAACCCTCTTCATCTCCAGGTTCTCATAGCCTTCAGGGCAGTGAGTTGAGAGGTAGACTGTTTGATTGTTCTTGATAAACTCACGCACACGGTCAAGTGTGGTTCTGGCTGCGTCAATGTCCTCAAACACAATGCTAAGCTTGTTTGCCTTCAGCGCAGCGTCACAGTAGGTGACATCGCCGTGCATCATATAGAACAGGCCATCATTCTCAGCAATAACAATGCTGTTACCTTTGGTATGACCCTTGGCCGATATGAAATACACGCCATCAGCAATCTTCTCTGAGGCAGGGAAATTGTGGTATGCGCCATCCTTGTATGAGACTCGCACAACATTCTCTCCGCTCAGTTTCATAGCCTCAGCGTCTTGCGGCGATATATAAATCTTAGCGTTAGGGAAATACTGAAGAGCTGCTGTATGGTCTGGGTGCTTGTGGGTTATAAGAATCTTTGTAACCTGCTCCGCCTTGTAGCCGAGCGATGCCAAGGATGCAGTATAGTCAGCAACCTTCTCTCCCATATAGAGCGGTGCACCGAGTTTCTTTGGCTGAGCCTGCATGTCATTCTGGAAGCCGGTGTCAACAAGAATAACCTCACTGCCAGTGTCAATCAAAAAGTTCTGCAGGCTGCTGCGGTATATAATCTGGTCATCAAAATTCTCTTTGCCTTCTTCTCCTCCAAAGGCAAACGACTGGTTCATGAACCCTCCGTCAAACATTCTTACAGCTTTAATTTCCATAGTGTGTCAAATTATAATTTTTAAGGTTTCAAAAAACAAAGATAGTAAAATTTATGGGAATTTTAAATAAATTTGTAAATTTGCGATTATAACCATACAGACAACCGAACATCTATGAAAAACATTCTTTTTATTGTGGGCTCGCTCAGAAAGGGCTCTTTTAACCGTGAACTTGCAGCTGAGGTTGAAAAATACATAGGCTCACGTGCAAATGTGACTTACCTTGACTACGCCGATGTGCCGCTAATGAATCAAGATATTGAGTTTCCTGCACCTGAGGCGGTAACCGCGCTGCGTGGTGCAGTGGAGAAGGCGGACGGTGTGTGGCTGTTCACCCCAGAGTATAATATGAGTTATCCAGGACACGTTAAGAATCTGCTTGACTGGCTTTCACGCCCGCTTGTGGCGGGAGATTATGCTACGCCAACGGTTATAAACGGAAAGAAGGTTACAATGAGCGGTGCCGGTGGCAAGATGGCCACCGCAATGTGCCGTGAGAAACTCACAGAGCTTCTTGCATTCTTTAAGGCTGACATTATGAAGGAGCCGCAGACGGGTGTCGCCCTTAACGTGGAGGCTTGGACAGAGGGCAGGATGATTCTAACCCCTGAACAGCTCAGCTCACTGAAGGCTCAGGCAGACGCCTTCCTAAATTTTATTTGATTTTTTGCTGCGCCAAGGTGTTGCGCTCCCAGAAAACACCATCAGAATAGCCCTGGATGGCGGAGTCACTCTCTGCCATCTGGAGGCGTTTGGCAGCCCATAGGCAGTATTCTTCATTTAGCTCCACGCCTAAGTAATGCCTGCCGAGCTTCTTGGCGGTCACGGCCGCAGTGCCACTGCCCATGAACGGGTCAAAGATGACATCGCCCGGCTTTGATGATGCCAAAATAAGTTTTGCGTATAGTTTTTCAGGTTTTTGAGTGGGGTGGTCAGTGTTCTCAGGCATTGACCAGAAAGGTATGCTTATGTCATCCCAGAAGTTTGATGGGTAGGTGAGGCGGAAGTTGCCGTCAGTGCTTTCGTCCCAGTCTTTGGGCTTACCGTCTACGCGATACGGAGCTATGACTCTGCGCTTCAACTTTACTGCCTCAACATTAAAGTAGTAGGCGTGCGGGTCTTTCACGCCAAACCAGATATCCTCCATTGAGTTCTTCCAGTTGGCTTTGGCACCGCGCCCCTTCTCCCTCTGCCATGTTATACGGTTGAGAATTGTAAGGTGCTCGCTCATGACCTTTTGCAGTGCGGCGGTGCATTTCCAGTCTCCGCAAAGGTAGAGGCTGCCGGTTGGTTTCAGTTTACCGCACACCTTGGGGAACCATGTGCGCAGGTATGATTCATAATCATCTGAGCTGCGGGCAGAGAATGTGTTGCCGTTAAAGTCTTTTGTGAGATTGTACGGAGGGTCTATAATAATAAGGTCCGCCACCTCATCTGGCACAAGGTCAATCACCTCAAAAAGGTCTGCGTTGATGATTGTGTCTTGCAGTTCCGTGCCGTTAATCTGGTCAGGGAGTGTAATAAAAGACCGTAGCAGGGGTTTCTCATCCTCTGCCACGGTAATTGTTCTGTTATTAGTAGCTCTTGTTTTGCTCATCGGGTTATTTCACCTCTTCAAACTCTGCATCAACAATATCCTTGAGAGATTTCTTGAACTTCTCCTGAACTTTTGAGAGCTGCTTCTCTGTCTTGTTTATAAGGGCAACCTTAACCCAGTAGCCAATACCTGCAAAGATAATTCCTATACCAACAATAAGAACAAGAGCCTCTCCGGCTGCGGCTGGGTGAATGAGAGCGTAAACGCCAAAACATGCGGCCAGCACGCCTATACAGCATGGAATCCACCAGTAAGAGAAACCAATCTGCTTGAAATCAGAAGAGCTTACAGCCATGCTTATACCCTCCATTATGAGCCAGAACGCAAAGATGAATGGCAGTGCAATGGCAAGTGGGGCAGGGTTAAATGCCAGTAGCAGACCTAAGATAACTTGCAGAATACCAGTGAAAAGCAGAACCCCGCTCTGCGGTACAAAACTGCGCAGTTTAGACCATGCGCCTATTGATGAACATCCGGCTGCAAAGAATATAAAGCCCATAACCCATGCCAGAGATACAATTGTGGCTAACGGGTAGGCAATGCAAATCACTCCAAGTGCCACGAGTGCTATACCCGCAAGGCACATCCAAACTTTAGTGCTTGTTTTCATAATAGTAATAATTGTGGTTTTTAAATTACTGCAATATTACAAAAAAGATCGCAAACATACAAATGTTTAGCGTAGAGCGAACTCCATCCCAATCTTCTGAACTTTCATCCCCATGCTGATGTAAAATGCCATGGCGGAGTCATTGCCTCCCCAGACATTCAGCGTGATATTGTCGCAGCCCAGAGATTTGGCGTAGTCCAGCACATAATCATAAAGCGCCTTGCCAATGTGCTGCCCACGCTGATTCTCATCCACGCATATATCATCAATGTAAAGGGTCTTGATGTCCTGCAGCAGTCTGTCATTTTTAACCTCTTTCAGCTGGCAGAATGCGTGACCAGAAACCCGCCCGTTGTCAAAAACAAATATGGGTTTGCTCTCATCTTTTAATATCTCCTCAAGCTGCTCTTCTGAGTACTTGGGCGTGTTTGACTTGAACAGGTCAGGACGCAGGTCGCTATGAACTTTGTCCGCCTGATACAGCAGTGCTATCAGCCCTGGAATATCTTTAGTTGTTGCTTTTCTTACCATAGTTTTTATAATTTCTTCCCCGATGCAATCTCAAAGTGGCACTTCACAATGCCTAAATCAATGTGGGTGTACCCAACAATGGAGAACTTGGTTTTTACTTCCGCAGTCCCGTCAGCGTTCAGTGTAAACTCAAATTTCTGTTGGTTCACGGCTGTTGGAGCCAATAGTGCAGCCTCAACACCTTTTACAAACCAGTCTGGTAGCACATCACTACCGGATTTGTTTACCACAACATCTTTTAGTGTCTTTTTCTGCGGATGCAGTTTACCGCCGTCAACGCCGTACCCAAACGATATGACGCACTTGAGCTCCTCATCGGGGCCAATGGCGTAAGCGGATTTATTTTTCTTAAACGTAAGCCCAACCCAGCAGGAGTTAAGACCTAAGGCCTGCATGGTGAGCACAATAAGTTCACCGTAGTAACCGGCTTTCACATCGCCGTCCTTGCCTTTAGGGGCAACCACAGCCAGATAATTATTTACATTTTGGAACTTTCCATATTTTGCCAGCCCGGATGCAAATGCTGTGGGTTCATTCAGAATCATCTGAATATGAACCCCGCCCTCACGGTTGGCGCTGTCAATGGCGGCCTGAATCTTTGCCGCTGTTTCCGCCTCTACTGCCTTTACCAGATACTGCCTTACAGAGTGTCTTGCGGATATTGCTTCTTGTAGTGTCATTGCTGAGATGTTTGTTTTCTTGTAATAAATTGTTTGCAAGTTTACGTAAAAATTGGCAAATTTGCAATCCAAAACAATCAATATCATGTATTTTTCAAAACACAATGAGAATGTGACATTCTCCTATACATACGGGAGTGCGCTTGAGGTTGAGGCAAAAGGAAGTGTCTGCAAGGAGGACACAGATGTGGAGCCATACCCAAACAAAAACTGGAGCAAAGAGCATTACAGAATAGAACTCACAGAGGGTATAACTGAGGTGGGGGCTGGTTTTCTTGATGTGTTTGTAAATATGGAGGAGCTTATCATCCACCGCAGTGTAAAGAACATAGAGGTTACGCCACAGCTGAAAAAAATATTGAAAAACGTAACCATAAGAGGCTGGCGGAAAACATACGCGGAAAAATTTGCTGGGCAGTACGGCCTTAAGTTCCTGCAGGCTGACATTATGGTTGGCTGGCACCGCACAGATTACTCAAATACAAAACTAACAATCAGATTTAAAAATGATGGCACGCCGTATTTGGAGTATGACGAATACACATCAGGCATATCGGCGGGAAACTGTGGAGGCGGGACATATACAAGAGATATAGAGCCTGATTTTTACAAGTCAGAGACTCTTGAAAGTTTTGCCAATAGACTCCCTGGCTACCGCGATGTCATTCTTAAGAACAAAGATTTGGCGCACCTTTTCAAAGCGTAACTGAATGGCCCCCCCCCAATGACCTAATAAAAGATTTAGGAATAACAGAGGTTCACGGGCACAGAAAATAGTGGCGCTCGTGCCCTCTGCTAAAAAAAAATTAAAGCCTTTTGTTTTGTGGCGTCAGTTTTCTGCTCGTCATTTTTAGCAGTAACCACACCAACGTTTTCCACTCCCCAGTAACCGCAGATGTCATTAAACTCAGCGATGGCACCACCGTAAACGCCAGGAGAGTAAGAAGAGCAGAGCATAGCCATCTTGCGCACACGCTTAGGGCTGTTAACGCAGTACATACGCTGTATCGGAGCCTGAATCTGAGCGTTAAGAGTAAAGTAATATATCGGCGATGCCAGAACGAGTGCCTCGGCTTCTGCCATAAGAGGGTAGAGTTCCTGCATGTCATCTTTCTGCACGCACGCACCGTTGCCCTTGCCGTGGCAGTATTCACAAGCCAGACAGCCGGCAATCTTCTTTTTGCTTACGTTTACAAGTGTCACGTCATGACCAGCTGCCTCAGCAGCATTTTTGAACTCATCCGCCATCCATGCGGTGTTGCCGTTCGCACGTGGCGAACTTTGAAGAATTAGAACTTTCATAGTATTATTTTTATGGTGTTACAGTTACAAATATACACAAATTATCCCAGTACAACATCAAGAACCATCATAAGTGTAAAACCCAAAGCAAACCCAATGGTGCTTAGATTGGAATGTACGCCATTGGAGGCCTCGGGTATGAGTTCCTCAATCACAACATATAGCATAGCCCCTGCTGCAAAAGCAAGCATATATGGCAGCGCAGGCGTTATGGCAGAGGCCAGTAAAATTACTAATGCGGCTCCCACAGGTTCAACCGCACCACTTAGTGAGCCAATCAGAAAAGAGCGCCATTTTGAATTTCCTGATGCACGCATCGGCATGGAGATAATAGCTCCTTCAGGGATATTCTGAATTGCTATGCCCACAGACATAGCCAAGGCTCCTGTAATTGATATGTGGGCTGCACCGTTTTCGGTACCTGCCAAAACCACGCCCACAGCCATACCCTCAGGCAGGTTATGAATAGTTACTGCCAGAGCAAGCATCGCCGTGCGTGAAATTTTAGACTTGGGACCTTCAGGCGTATCAGAGTTAAGGTGCAAGTGCGGAGTAATCTCATCAATGAGTAGCAGGAATCCCATACCAAGAAGCAGGCCAATAGAGGCGGGCAGCACAGCCCATGCGCCCCTGTCCTCAACCATCTCAATAGACGGAATAAGCAGAGACCACACTGATGCCGCCACCATTACTCCCGATGCAAAACCCAGTAGCGCCTTCTGAAGCCTTTCTGACATTTGCTCCTTCATGAAGAATACAAACGCAGAGCCCAGCATGGTGCCAAACAGCGGGATTAAAAGCCCTATGGTTAGAATTGATGCAGACATTGCCGTAATGTATTATTTAATCTCTTGGTGATTTCAAGGTAGCAGGTCGTACACATCGGCGGAGACGGGCTCAAGCCACTCATTGGTGGAGTTTGGTTGAACATTCTTGTGGTATGTGAGGTGCTGCATCCAGCTGCCTTTGGCTGCGCCGTGCCAATGCTTCACACCTTCAGGAATTTCAATGATGGTCCCCTCCTTGAGCGGCACTGCGGGTTTGCCCCATTCCTGGTACCAGCCGCGGCCATATACGCATATAAGCACTTGAACCGCTCCATGGTGTACATGCCAGAAGTTTCTACATCCTGGTTCAAATGTTACGTTTGCCACACCAGCCTCCATAGGTGCAAGATAACTGTTGCCTGTGAAGTATTGCGCATAGGCGGTATTAGGAGCACCTTTAGGCCAACAGGATTTCAGATCCACAGCGTTATTTGATTTCAACCCAATTTCATCAGTGACGCCTAAAACGCTGCTTATAACCTTACTTGCACGCTGAGCCTCTTTTCTGCATGATTTGCTGTTAAGCGCCACAGGTATTGCAAGAAGCTGCTCATCTGTAAGCCCCATGTTTCTGGCTCCGTTTACGTGAGCTTTGAGCTGAGGCTCCACACCTTCAAGTCCGGACAGCGCACTTACAGTTACCAGTTCCCTATCGGCGTAGGTAAGATTATTGCGAGCGAATATATCACCAAAAAGATGTGCTTTAAGGTAATAGTCTGTGGCGGGGCAGAAGTCATAATTAAGAGGTTGTCCTGTGAGCATTGTCTGCACACTGGTGCCTTGAGTTAATGCGTCATAGTCGTTGGGTAGTGGTGATGCTTCCATTCCGTCATTAACTGCAATGCCTGATTCAGCTCTCTTTTTTATTACACTTTGCAGTGTCCCAAGTGCGTTTAAGGAGCGTGGGAATCCAGTGTAGGCGTAGAGTTGTGAAAGAGCCTCTTTTATCTGGCTTACTGTGAGCCCTGCGTCAAGACCCTCATTGATTGAGCGAGCGAGCTGCTCTTGGTCCCCCTTTGCTTCAAAACAGGCGATGCTTGCCATACAGGCAGCCTGCTCTTTATTAAAAGTAAGTGATTTCATCTCTTGCATTGAACTCTCATTTCTCACTGTGCCTTTGGTGCACCCTGTTCCAAATAGGGTGAATACCAATGTGGTGCATACAATAATTAGTTTGCCACTGTCCATTTGCAACGAATTGGTGAAATAATTGCACCCTCTTTTTTCAATTCTGCAAAAGCTTTGTCAACCTCTTTGCGGTCTGCATTTAGCGTTTTTGCAACATCTCCGGCGGAGATTGGCTTGCCAGCAGCGCGCATGGCGTTTAATACTTGTTCTTTCATGTTTTTGTAATTATAATTTTTATTGTTTTGTGAAAAATCATGTCAAAGATAAAATTTTTTTTGCAATTTTGCAAAACGTAATTGTTGATGATTGTATGGATACAAAACATATTCTTGATTTTATTGGAAGGCTCAATGAGAATAACAACCGTGAGTGGTTCATGGCAAATAAGGCGGAGTATGACGCCATAAAAAAGGAGACAGATCAGTTTGTGCGCGAGTGGACGGCAGCCATGACCGATATAGACCCTGATACGGCAGTGCTCCAGCCTAAAGAGTGTCTTTTTAGAATATACCGCGATGTGCGCTTCTCTTCTGATAAACGTCCGTACAAAGATCATATAGGAATAATACTGGCACCTCATGGAGGCCGTAAGTCACATTACGGGTGCTATTATCTTCATTTGCAGCCAGGGGAATCTATGTTTGCCGCAGGGATGTGGAATCCTGAACCCGAACTGGTAAAGGCGCTCCGACGTGACATGTATGATAACTACGATGAACTTGAAGAGATCTTTAGCCGTGATTATGTCAAGAGGTATTTCACATCGTTTGATGAGTGGGGCTTGATGAAAAAAGTGCCGGCTCCATATACGTCAGATTTTCCACATAAAGACTGGATAGCCCGTAAAATGTTTACAATAAGCACTCCAATACCAGATAAGATTCTGTTCTCATCAAGATTCCTTGAACACCTGCTTGATATTTGCCGTGCTGCGGCTCCAATAAACAAATTCTTGAATTACACCCTTGAATCTATGTACTGTTGAAGAAGTGGCAATAGAGATTACATATAGAAGAACCAGCAGAATGTCAATGCGCATTGTCAAGAACGGCGATGTGCATGTTTCTGTGCCAATAGGCTATCCAAAAAAGTTGGTGGATGATTTCATCGCTGAGCACACAGAATGGATTGAAAGCGCCCGTAAGCGTAATGCAGAGAGGGTTAAAGGCCAGGATGATTTTTTCAGCAAGCTGCCGTTGCAGACCAAGGCTCAGGCGTACGATGCCATAGACAGACTGGATGCCATCATTACGCCAATGGTGGAGCGCAATGCGGAAATTATGGGCGTGAATCCTACCGTGGTGTACTACAAACGGTTAAAGTCACGATGGGGAGCCTGCAAATATAATGACAAGTCCATCTGTTTCTCCATCTACCTTCTGCTGCTGCCAGAGTGGTGCATTGAACACGTGGTGGTGCATGAGCTGTGCCACCTTAAAGTTCCAAACCACAGTGAGCGTTTCTACAAACTTATGGACACATACTTCCCCCGCTGGCGTGAAGCCCGCAAGGAGACACGCAGATTATGTCAGAATAAAATTCAGTAAACAATATGATTAAAGTAAAATATTCAAGAGATATACCGGAGGCGGCACACGCTGGATTTTGACATCGAATGTAGGACCGTTGGCGAATTTCTGTGATAGTCATGCATCCGTGCCACGATACTACACATTCACCCCAATGACCTAATAAAAGATTTAGGCATAACAGAGGTTCACGGGCACAGGAAGTAGTGCAACTCGTGTGGTTGAATTTGCTATGGATCACGCTTTTGTGTGTACAACAATGCAATAACTTTTGAGATTTGAAATAAAAGCATTAATTTTGTGAATGTGAATATACTTCTGAAAAATGTGTGGGATTTGAAAATGTGATTTTGCAATTGTATTGGATAATGGAGTTATGACAAAAGAAGATATACTTAAATTGCGAGATTCTGCGGAACAAACACGCGTGCAGTTCAAGGAGCGAGTATCCAGTGATAATAAATATGATGTAAGCTGTGAGATGACGGCTATGAGCAATACTCATGGAGGTTTGATAGTTGTTGGTGTTAATGATAAAACAGGGAACGTCAATCCGCTGTCTTATCAAGAAGTGCAGGAAACTACGAATCTGTTGGGTAGTCTGGCTTCAGAAGGTGTTGTGCCGCAGATGTTGATTGATGTTGAAACTGTGCAAATTGACGGTGGAAACCTTATTGTTGCTACAATAAAAGAAGGATTGAACAAACCATATCATGATAGCAAGGGCATTGTATGGGTGAAGCAGAGCTCTGATAAACGGAAAGTATTCGACAATGCAGAATTGGCGGAGATGATGAGTCAATGTGGTAGTTTTGCTCCTGATGAAGCAGCCGTAAAAGACTTCTCTATCAATGATCTTGATGAACAGGTTGTAAAGAAATTTCTGCTGAATCGCTTTTCTATGGTGATGGAAAAAAGCGGTGTTAGTGAAGCAAATCTGCGAGACTTTACACTAGAGCAAATGGTGCATTTAGTAGTTGGTGGTATTAGTCTGGAGGGGTTGTTGAGGAATCTGCGCTTTATTCGTCCGGATGGTAAAATGACGGTGGCTGCGGTGTTACTATTTGGCAAGTACCCTCAAAGATGGTTGCCTGCCTATACTGTGAAGTGCATTAGTTATGTTGGTAACTCTGTTGGTGGTACGACATTCCGTGACAAAGTTAGGGATTCTGACATGGAGGGGTGTCTGCTTCATCAATATGATGCCGTGATGAATTTCTTCACAAGGAATCTTAGAACTGTACAGGTGGATCAAGAGTTTAATACATTGGGTAAATTAGAAATTCCTTATTCGGCATTGGTGGAGTTTACGGTGAATGCGCTAGTACATAGGTCGCTGAACTGGAAGGCACCGATTAGGATATTCATCTTTGATGATAGAGTGGAGATACATAGCCCTGGTGAATTGCCTAACGGCCTGACCGTAGAGGATATTATGAAAGGTACTTCAATGCCGAGAAATGAGTTCTTATTTACTAATGCTAACTATCTGTTGCCTTATACGGGAGCTGGAACTGGCATTGTTCGTGCAATGAAAGAAAATCCGACGGTGACATTTGAAAATCAGGAATCTTCGCATGAATTTGTTGTGATTTTTCGTAGAGAAAGTACAGTGGTCGTGCATCAGGAAAGTAACCAAGAAAGTAACCAAGAAAGTAACCAAGAAAGTAACATAGTAAAACCTATAAGAGTCTCATTAACAGGGGCTCAGAAAGATATTGTCAATTTTTGCTCTGTGCCGAGATCTGCTCAAGAGATAATGAATAGGATTGGTCTGTCAAATCAGAGTGCAAATAGAAAGAGGCATATTCTCCCTCTTGTTGATATGGGCGTTTTGGAAATGACGATTCCTGAGAAACCTAATGATAGGAACCAGAAATATCGTAAAAAAAGGTCTAATTGATTCCTCTACTTACATTTGGTAGTGACCTCATTTCCTCATCAGTTTAATGAACCACTCTTCTTCAGGGTGAAATCCAAAGAAGGCTTTTCCATCACCGCCTAAATCCCAAGGACTCATGACCTCACAGGATTTTAGGGGAAGAAGATGATGCTTCCCCTGATGTAATAATACTTTCACCCTCCGGCGAAACTTTCGGCTACATGCCTGTTTCCCTCTCTTTTGAGACTTGCAGCAACACCATGTGCTGCCAGGCATTCTTTTTCTACTTCTACTCATTGTCTCGTAATATTATGAGACGACACGGAGTACTATCTCATGGCGCCTCGGTTAAACATTACGAGACCATAATTTTAATTGTGTGCATAATCGTATTCTTTTTGTGTATTATCTTTATATTGAATTTTCCTATTTCGCCAATTGTAACTGCTGGTTGTACATAATTTTTGCGTAAAGATATTAAAATTGACTCGGTTATGCAAGTTTTAATTAACTTTTGAAGTGCAGTTGAAGATGTTTCAAAAAAAGAATGTTATATTTGCATAATGAAAGATTGAGATTATGCCTGAGATAGCCGTTAAAGTAACAAAGGCGGAGTATGTTTCAGATTATGTTTTGAAACTTACATTTAGTGACGGCACAGTTAAGAATGTTGATTTCTTGCCGCTGGCGGATAGAGGAGTGTGTGTAAAACTGCGAGACCTAAATTACTTTAAGAATTTTACTCTTGACCCATATACCGTTGATTGGAATAATGAAATTGGTTTTGCGCCAGAGTTTCTTTATGAATTGGAACAGCCTAACCTGTGTGTTGCAGAAGAGGCTGCAAAGTATAGTATAAATTAGCAGTAGCTGTCGATGCCGTTCTCTCCAGCCCACTCTTTCCCTTGTGCAAGAGTAAAATATTTTTTCCCGCCTATATCTTCAAAATAACTTCCTCTATTGATATGCAGAAAATGATTGTTGTAAAAAACAATCTCTGCAAGTTTCCATGGCTTCAAACAGTTGTCGCTTCTATTTTCTGATAAAACCCATATTTTTTGTTTGTCTTCAGAAATGGCGAACTCCGTAATGCAAGTTGTTTCGTATTTATTAGTGCTGAATAACTGTCCAATAGACAGATTATTGAGATAGTTCTCAATGGGACTCTCGGATATTTTTGCAGGGCAACATAAGAATTCTGTTGGAGTTTTCCACTCATATTGTAATGCTGTGGATGTAAGTGAGTCAGAAATAAGCATAGAATTAAAATTATCTATATTACTAAAGTCCTGTTGATTGCTGTTTGTTGAATTTGTGCTGGCTTGCACATAATTATTGTTTGGTATTGAATATATCCATTCTCCCAATTTTCCCGTGCTTGTATTTGAGGTAGTATTTTTTTGTTCTGCCCATCTCATTACTCTATCATAACTGGCCTTTGCTTCTTCTTTTGAAACGGTACGCATCCACATTAGATTTTGATTTGTCCCAGTTGTGTCTCTTAAACACGATGGATCATTTATAAAATTCTGAATATCTCCACCAACTAAGAATTCAATCTTTTTTCTGGTGATAGGATTTTGAAGTGCATTCTCCAATCGTGTAATCCATCGTAGATTTTCCGGGCGATTGTTGCAGCGGTTTGTATCAATGTGATCAACTACTAGAACAGTGGAATCATGAACTCCATAAAAAGCTGTGGCTACAATAATATGAACACGATGCTCTCCAATGTGCATGTATCCATTTGTTGCTGATTTTTTGCCAAATGTCCATTGATTGTCCATTCGTCTTGGTTTTTTATCGTTCCTTGGATGTCGTAGAACGGCACCATTATCCCTAACAGAATAATATTCGCCCTTATACTCACATTCTTTTATGGTGGTATAGTCAGTGTCAACGGTTATCATAACAATCCTATTTTATTTTATAAGTCGTCAATTGCTGAATTATATACATCATTATGATTTGCTTTGTCAATGTAAATGAGTTGTACAATACAGTCTGACTTCAAGTGGTCAATAGATAACTCAATATCGCCATTTTCAGTTTCCCATAATGAGATATATTTACATCTGTTAAACTGAACCTCATGTAGTTTGTCGTTGTCATCAGTGGGCTCAAAAGTTGATTCAAATTTTTCAATTTCTTCCGTTGGACTTCCATACTTCTGAGTCAACATACTTTTTAGTGTGGCGTAGGAGTTGTGCAATCTTGACCATGTATCATAATCTCCAAATGCGACAGCTACTTGTGATACTTTGTTGGTAGACTTTAGGCTTTTGGCTATAATATAGCATTGTTTATACCCCGCAAATTCGCCAGAAAAGACTGCCATACCATCTTCTGTTCCAATGTATTCAAATCCTTTTGCTTTCATTTTGCTTGTAAACTCAGATAGAGAACCGTCAATTGGAATTCCTTTGAATTTCAAGTGATTTGATGCCTCTTGGCTATACGATATGGAGGATAATAAGAAAACTGCTAAAATAAGAAAATACTTTTTCATAAATAATAGTTGTTAATTGTTCAACATTAAGATTTCATCTCTCACATACTTTATTGTGTCTTCCCATTCCTGTTTGGTTTTATAATCTAGTTTGATATCAATAAAAGTGGAACCATATAGAATGTTATGTATCAAATCAACACGTATTCCGGTGTCTGATACGACTGTTTTAATTTCGAGCAATTTGTTCATTTCTGATATTTTGGCCCTCTCTATCCAGTGCTCTCCAATGGTGAAACAGATATGATAGGAAGGAAGGGTCATATCTGGAGTGGCAATAACGTCTCCTTCCTTCTCTACATATTTACAAAAATTTATAATGTTTTCCATTCCCAGTTTTTCCAAGATTTCCGGCATTACGTTTAGAAATTGTGATACGGCTTTGTTATTTGCGCTTTCTGCATCGATAGTGGTATCTGTTGAAGGTATAAGCTCTGAATCATTAGCCAAATCAGCAAAGAAATTATGTTTTAGTACATTTGATATTCTGGCCAAAAGTATAATGTCAATGTTGGGTCTCTGAAAAATATTATAGACATTATTCCTTTTGCAACTTATTGCATTCGCGAATTCCACAATGTTTAATTGCTGATTGCGTACTTCCTTTTCAATTAATTCACCAATGGTTTTCATGATAGTTATTTGTTTTAAGTTTTACATTCTGCAAATGTATAACGGTTTTGTATTTAACCAATGAAAACAGTGTATCATGTTTTTGAACAAAGTGAAAAAATAACACTACCCATTCAAATAACTAATGGATTCAATTTGATTTTGATTTGTAATATTACTCAAAAATTTGACAACTTTTCAACAAGCATAAGAGATTGCTTATACAAGATTACCTCCCATTCTATAACAGTATGTAGTTAAATCATCAATTGTGTTGTCAAAAGAGAATGTGTGTTCAACATTGTAGTTTTTGTCTATGAATGAATGCTAACCCTTTGTACTGGCGCAGGTAACTGTAGGCCTGTGAATTTGATATGTTATTCATTAATATAGCTCAAGGGCAGACGAGGATTTATTTCTTTGAGTTTCTCCAATGCCTCTATGGCATTAATTCTACAGATAGTAGACGTCTCAACCATTTTGTCTATTATATAAAATATGCCATGAACGTCAACTCCGTTTTCAGATGCTGCATGCCTTAATCTATTATCTCCTGTGAGCAGAGTGTAAGTGTTTTTCTGGGCGTATAACCACACAGAACAGTCCTGAATTGAAACTCTTGTTCTGGCTCGTTGCTTTATACTAAAATCAAATAACTCTTCCATCTCCTTGCCTGTAAATGACTTAACCGTAATCTCCCCGCTACTGATGAATCTTTCAACCTTATTTCTCTGTATGCCTTTGTTAAGTTCATTTATAACAAAGTCTGTAGTATGGATTTCCCATGGCAAATCCATAAAACTATCAAGAAGGTTTGACTCTATCAGGTCAATAAAAATATTAGTATCACTTACAACTACTGTATTCATCAGACTACATTTGAATTTTTTCTGACATGATCAACGGAGCATTGCAGCAGTGACGCAGCCTTGTTAACTGAGATTAGCTGTTGCGCTAATGCTGAATATACCATGGATTTGAAACGGTCAATCTTACATTCTTTATATCTTGATTCTTCTACCAATCGCTTAAATGAAGCGTACTTGCTTTTTCGTATATAAAAACTACGGTATCTGTCATCATTTACTATTCTAAGCGAATGTAATTTATGAACTATTGCGTCAATAGATATGCCGTAAGCTTCACTTAATGACACCAACTCCTCAATGGCGATTGAGCTGTTATTCCTAAAATAGCAACTTATTATTTCACTTGGAAGCAACATCTCACTTGCAAAAGCGTTGCATAGTTTCTCTTTCTCCTTCTGGGGTAATTCGGTAGGGAATTTTTCATTTAAGAGCAAATGCCCCAATTCATGTAAAGAGGTGAGCCTCCTTCTTTCTATATTAGTTTTTTTAGAGTTTAGCACAATAATGCTGTGAGTTCCGTTTACTATACCGCTAACGCCATCAAAAGATTCAGGTGCGTCAGTGTATATTAACTTCACGCCATGAGACTCCAGCGTTTCTTGCACATTGGCAATGCCATCTATTCCAAGGCTCCAATATTGTCTGACCATCAATGCGTATGCCTCCACATCAGAAATGGTTTCTATTTTGTTGCACTGTATCTGCTTTAGATAAGATTCTTTGGCTCCTAAAATCTCCTCTATTTCAAGATACCTTTCCACATCGTCTTGTATCTGAACTTTTAAGGCCGAAGTCTCTTTTGACCCGACATCAGCTTTTTTCCTGAAAGACATATTGAAATCATCTATCTCAAATGTAAAAGGACGGAAAAAATAATCAACGTCAACATTTAAATTTGAGGCAAGTGAAATTAATACAGTGCTACTGGGTAGCATTTTTGCAGACTCATATTTTGAGATGGCCTGTTTGCTTACCAGTCCGTTCATGCTGTTACATAAGGCCTCCATTGAGAGCTTAGCCTTAATGCGTGCCTGCTTGAGCCTTTTTGCAAAAATTTCCAATTTGTTTTCAGACATAGTTTCATAAGTTTTGGTTGACAAATGTACGAATAATTTTTGTTTTGTCAACCAATAATGACAAAAAAAATTAAAACACCGCTGCAATGCGTATGCCAAGCTGGCGGGGTTTGCCTTGCTGCAAGAAGGCGTTGCTCATAGATACAAAGTAGAACACATCATACTGGGTGCCTGTGAGGTTGCGCGCCCATAACTGCAGGCTTACGTATTTCCATCTTATCTCCACCGATGCGTTCAGTAGTGCGTAGAAGGGCTGTGAGAGCGTGTTCGCCTCATTCCACCAAATGCGTCCGCGCCCCTCTCCTGATAGTGATAATGAAACAGAGTCAAGCCATCTCTTTCCGGCTCTGTAGCACACATCAGTGCCTAAATATGCGGTGTGCTGAGGAGAGTATGGAATGTGTTTGCCGTTGTGATTGTTTATGCCGTCATCAAAGATTATGAAACGGGCATCGGTGAAACCGTAGCTGCCATGAATCATGCCACGCCATGAGCCTTTCTGCCAGCGGTAGAGCAGGGTGGCTTCTGCTCCTAAAGAGCGTGAACGTGCGGCGTTTGTCATCATGCGCCCGGCGGTCTTGCCCTCAGGAAACACTGTTACCTGCTGGTCTTGAATGTCTATGTAGAATATGTCAGCGTCAATGCGCAGACCCTCTGCCGCGCTCCAGTGAATACCGGTTTCAAAGGTCCACGCCTTTTCAGGACGGTATTTAGTTATCTCAGCCCGTGTGTAGCGTTCATCTCCCATGCCATCCATGTGAACACCCATGTCATCCATCATGTCTGTCATCATTCTGTTTTGAATAATGGTGCTGAATATCTGTGTGTTATAGCCGCCAGCCTTGCTGCCTTTGGCTGCGTAGGCGTAGAGGCTTAGCTTGCTGAAGTCATATTGCACACTAACACGAGGCAGCACTTGAAAGTATGTGTCAGACATTACGCCCTTCATGCTGGTGGTGAAAGGTTTTGGCTGTTTCATCAGGGCTGTCATACGGTAGTGCAGAGATGCGCTGCAGTCATAATCAAGGCTCACATACTCCACATCGAGGCGTATACCGGCTTTAAGAGTAAGCCCTTTCACAGGCTTGAAAATACTCTGATGATATAGGGCGGCTCCTGCATTAAGGCGCTTGAAGTCACTCTCCACAATGAACTGCTGCTCAACTATCTCAAGAGAGTCATCAGGGAAAGCCTTGCGTATGCCACGGTTGGCGTTTGAGAGTATAAGTTCCTCAATTCCGTCTCTCTTAAAGGTTACGGGGGCGTGCATATCGCCGTGCTTGATAAATGCCGCGGCTCCTGTGAGAAAGTCATACCACCATGTCTGCTCTTTGCTGCGCACCAGACCGTCAAGCGTGGCACTGTGTACTCTCTGCCCCTGTTCCAGTGTGAAGATTGACTTTGGCGTATAGTCATTGTCCATGCGCATAAGGTCATTCAGGTATTGGTATGAAGCACTAAGCTCCATGGTGTAGCGTTCCCATTCACGTGTGGCGTGAAGAGCCTCCACTGCGCAGATACGGCGGTATGAACCAGTGTCATTATAGTTTATGATACGTGTCTCCGCCGATGCGTAGGGGTATGCTCCCTGGTCTGTCCAGCCGGCGCTGATGGTGTTTGTAACGCGCCACTCATCCTGCGGTTTGAAGTCAAGGACAAAACGTCCGCTGGCACCTTGAGAATGGTCTATAAGCGAACCGTTATACTGGTTTCTGTAGAATCCGTCAGTGCGGTTATACTGCCCAGAGAGCCCCCAGCCAAACTTATCTGTTTCACGGCGGCGTATTGCCGCATCGGCGTAGGCGGAGTTTGCAGTGGCGTATTCAGCATTGGCGGTTATGTTCTGTCTGCCTGAAATATCCATAGGCAGTATGGTGCGTATGTCCATTATGCCTCCCATGGTGTTACGCCCGTACAGCGTGCCTTGCGGGCCTCGCAGAATTTCTATGCGCCTTACATCCTGCAAGCGGAAGTCAAACATGTTTTTGTCAAGCAGCGGCACTCCGTCAACCACCATGCCCATAACAGACTCGTCTATTCTGGAGCCTAATCCACGTATATATACAGTTGATGTCATGGCAGAACCGTAGTCGGGCATTGATACGTTTGGCACCAGGTTTGAGGCATCCTTGGGGGTTACCACGTGAGCTGAAGTCAGCTCTTGCGGACTGAGTATGTCAGCCTGTTGCGCCAAACGAGATATGGAGTTGTCATAGCCGTCACGAGTCTGGCTGACCTCAAACTCAGGTAGCACAACAAGAGTGTCGGCGGCAGGTGTCAAACCAGCCGCCGGCAGGCAAACAAACAGCAGAACGTTACTCAGTAATACGCTGACCCTCATATCGGGTAGGGTATGTTCCAAAATATAGTGAGAAAGATAGGGCGTCTTTGCTGGCGGTTCCTTCTAAGTCTGTAGCAGTGTACTTGTCAAACGGATTTCCGCCCATTGTGGGTACAATATTATTGCCTGAGAGGGTGTAGCTGGCATCTGTGGTCACATAGCTTACACCAGGCAGGTCAAGGTCAATGGTTACCGGCATCTGAGGCACAAACTTTACTTTGTAAATGCTTAAAGTGGAGCTGGTCTCACTATCCTTGTTGAATTTAACCTTGATGTCCTTGGTCTCGTACTCCTGACCGTTGAACGTTACAAAAATGGAACCTTTATATGTGGCAGACTGCTCTGCAATAGGTTCCATACTCTTGGCCTCTGGCTCTACGCTGTTTGGCCGAGGCTCTGTTTGTTTGCTGCATGCTCCAAGCATAAGCAAAACAAAAAATAATGAAAAAATCTTCTTCATAAGGCTTAAAAATTTGTGTCTGCAAAATTACTGTCAGACATTTTCGTAAGCCTTAAGAAAACCTTAAGATTTTAGGATTTTTTTAGAGTAACGCCAGTGCTGTTACGCCGATGAGAACACCTGTAAGCGCCACAGCTTTCAGGCGTGTGTTTTTGTCATGCAAAACTATGGTGCCATATAGGAATGGAATTATCACCCCGGTGCGGCGTATCACAGAGAGCATGGAGAGCATGGCATCGGGTTGAGACAGAGCGTAGAAGTATGTCAGCTCAGATGTGACCCAGAACAATGATATGCCTAAGATGCTCCAGCGCCACTTGAATCTGATACCGTCATGGCGTTTTGGCCACCAGAATATCAATACAAATATCAGCATCATTAGAGCCTGCTCTGATGCGTAGAAGAACTGGAAGGCGTAGCGGTTAATGTTTAGCCCCTGTAGCGCATACTTGTCATAGAGTCCGCTGCACGCTCCTATAAGAGTGCCCGCTATTACAAGCCACACGTACGGGTTGCGGAATGAGAAACCCTCCTTTTTGCCTATCATTGAGAATGCCATAAATGAGAACAGTGTGACGGCAATGGCTATCCACTGGTACCACTCCAAGTGCTCTCCAAACAGCATCACGGCTCCCATTACCACCCACATAGGTCCAGTGGCCCCAATGGGCGATGCTATGGTGAGCGGCACTCGTCTTATTCCAAAATATGTGGTGAGCCCGAAACTCATAATCAGACAGGCTTTTATGAATATGAGCAGGTGAGTGTGTGCGTCAAGCACAGGTATCTGGGTTATGGCAAGCGGAATTTGCAGCAGGGTGGAGCACACCATTGACGTCAGCAGCACGGGCAGAACCGCATTGCCGTCAACTGATGTCTTCTTGCAGATGTCATAGCATCCTAAGAGAAACGCTGATATAAAACCGAATAATAGCCACATGTTAAAATCCCGTCCAGCCTTGTGCTTTCAGTTCAAGTTCCTGTCCCTCTGGTGTTACAAGCACCTTCTCGTTTGCATCGGCGGTAGTGTAGCCTATAACTTTAACACCCTTAATCTGGTTCACCTTCTCATGCATGGAAACAGGCACGGTGAAGAGCAGTTCGTAGTCTTCGCCGCCGTTAAGAGCTACTGTCATCAGGTTCATGTTGAACTCCTCAGCCTGCACGGCTGTTTCATAATCCACTGGTATCTTGTCCTCATAGATACGGCAGCCCACGCCGCTCTGCTTGCATATATGGTGAAGTTCAGATGAAAGTCCGTCTGAGATGTCCATCATGGCATTTGGCACGATGCCTGCTTTTTCAAGTTCGTCAATAATATCCTTGCGAGCCTCTGGCTTCAGCTGGCGTTCAAGCAGATACTCTTTGCCTGCAAAGTCTGGCTGCATACCCTCCTGACCGTTTTCTGCAAACACTTTCTTTTCACGCTCCAGCAACTGCAAACCCATGTAGGCGGCGCCTAAGTTGCCGCTTACGCATATAAGGTCATTTGGCTTGGCACCGCTGCGGCACACTATCTTACCATCTTCACCCTCTCCTATACAGGTTATGCTTATGCAAAGCCCTGTTACAGACGCCGATGTGTCACCTCCCACCATATCCACTCCGTGACGCTCACACGCAAGCAACATTCCGGCGTAAAGTTCGTCCATGTCTTCTGTTTTGAAACGTGCGCTCACTCCTATGCTCACAGTTATCTGCTTAGGTCTTCCGTTCATGGCGTAAATGTCTGAAAGATTCACCATAACGGCTTTATAACCAAGGTGCTTAAGCGGTACGTATGTAAGGTCAAAGTGTATGCCCTCAAGTAGTAGATCAGTGGTCACTAGAACCCGCTTGCCAGGCTGCGTGTAGTTTAGTATGGCGGCATCGTCGCCCACACCTTTTACGCTACTGCTATTTATAAGTTTAATGCTTTCTGTGAGGCGGTCTATAAGACCAAATTCTCCAAGTGCTGATATTTCGGACATTTCTATTTGGTTGACAGTTGATATTTGACAGTTGACAGTTTTTTTTGTGTTGCAAAGGTAGCAATTTTTTTGTATCTTTGTAAGCTGGAATATAACCAATAAAAACTTATAATATGAAAAACAAAATTTACATTTTTGGTTCGTTGGCGGCTATTGCACTGCTTGCTTTGGCATCGTGTAAGAAAGATAACCCCCAAACTGGTGTTAAGGTTGAGAGTGTAAGTTTTAATGAGTCAAGTTACACTATTGCAGAAAATAACCTTGACCTTAACTTGAAGAAGCAGCTTGTGGTAACTCCTGCCGGTCTGCTTGACACTTGTAAGACTCTTAAATGGGCAGTGGATGATGAGAACATAGCAGAGATGAACGGCTCTTATCTTCTCCCAAAGGGGGCTGGTAGTGTTAAGGTGACTGTCACTATTCAGGGAAGCAAGTCAGCATCATGTTATGTCAGTATAACGGAGGTGCCTGTAAATGGTATCACGCTTAGTAATATGACCATTAAAGTAGGGGAGAAAGTTAAGATTGAATACACTACAGACCCGGAAAATGTGCCTATCCAGCGTTTTACTCTTTCAAGTAGTAAAGAGAATGTGGCCACCATAGATGCAGACGGTATTATAACTGCAAAAAGGAGTGGCTGGACAGAGATTTTTGCCACACGTGGAGATCTTACAGCCAAATGTATGATAACTGTTACAACTGTACCTGTTAGTGGTGTCAAGATTGACAAGACATCGTTTGAGTTTACCAGTATAAATGAGACACTCCAGTTAACAGCCACAATAGAGCCTGAAGATGCCACTGATAAAGAGATTCATTGGTCCTCATCTGCCCCCTCTGTGGCTACCGTAAGTGACAACGGTCTGGTGAAATGTGTAGGTTTTGGCACGGCAACTATCCAGGCTTTGTCAAATAATAACAGAAGTGCTTCATGTGAAGTGACGCAAACAAAGATGATAATGGATTGTCAGGGCAACCTTTATCCAGTGGTACAGATAGGCACCCAGTGGTGGATGGCGGAGAACCTGAGAAGCACCATTTATGACACAGAAAGTAACAGGAAGGGAGAACCGGTGAAAACATCATCAACTGCAAAGTTTGCTCCGTACTATACAGATGGTAGGAATACCGTTACAGATTATAGTGGCGAGTTAACTTCTGATCAGCGCCAGAAACTTGGCCTGCTATATAACTGGGGTGCAGTTGTAGGATTAGCGACAGAATCCGATGTCAAGGCACGGACAACCTCATTCAGTAACAGGCAGGGTATATGCCCTAACGGTTGGCATGTGCCTACATCTGCAGAGTGGATAACTCTTGAACAACACGACGGCTCCGAATATTATCATGTTTCTCTTGCTGGAAAGAAGTTAAAGACTAAATCCGGTTGGTTTGGAGATAAAGACAAAGATGTTTCTTGGGATAGTACTAGAGGTAGTGATTCTTATGGTTTCTCTGCTTTGCCCGCCGGCTACGCTGTAGGAAGTGGTGTAAAAGAAGTGGGCAGATATGCGTATTTCTGGACTGCTACACCTGATGATAGTGACAAAGCCACCTGCAGATATATTTTTGCTGATTACACAGATGTGAAAAATAAGAGTTTTGATAAGAGTAACGCTTGTAGCGTCCGCTGCGTAAAGAACTAATAGTTACAGGACAACTATTTATAAACTCACAGTCTTGTCATAGTACGGGATTGTGAGTTTTTTTGTATATTTGCGGTGCGCAATGTGTATGGTATGGGAATAGTACTTGCTGACATTTCAAAAAGTTATGGTAGCCAGAAGGTTATTTCAAATCTAAGTCTGAAAATAGGCAAAGGGGAGATTGTGGGTTTCCTGGGGCCTAACGGTGCCGGTAAATCCACCACTATGAAGATTATAACCGGCTTTCTGAAACCTGATTCAGGCAGTGTGAAGGTGTGCGGCATAGATGTTACGGCTGAGCCTATTGAGGCAAAACGCCACATCGGGTATCTGCCGGAGCATAATCCGCTCTACACGGATATGTACGTGAAGGAGTATCTTGATTTCACCGCCGATGTCTACTCTCTGCCATCAAAGCGTGAGCGCATTGATGAGGTTATATGCCTTACCGGTTTGCAGAATGAGTATAAAAAGACAATAGGGAGCCTCTCAAAGGGATACCGTCAGAGGGTGGGGCTTGCTGCCGCAATAATTCATAACCCTGACGTGCTCATTCTTGACGAGCCAACCACAGGTCTTGACCCTAACCAGATACTTGAGATACGTGAGCTTATCCAGAACTTTGGCAAGGAGCGCACCGTGCTTCTCAGCACTCATATAATGCAGGAGGTGGAGGCTGTTTGCCAGCGTTTTGTGATACTCAGGAGGGGAGAGATAGTGGCAGACAGGCGCGTGGCCGATATAGAGAAGGGCTCACTTGAAGATTTGTTCAGACAACTAACAAGCAACTAATGGAAGACCAGGATTTTGACATACACAGTGCAGGCACGGATGATAGCAAGGATTATGAAAATGTGCTGCGTCCGCTCACGTTCTCTGATTTTAAGGGGCAGAACAAGATTGTTGAGAACCTTAAGATTTTTGTAACTGCCGCACGTCTGCGTAAGGAGCCGCTTGACCATGTGCTTCTGCACGGCCCTCCGGGGTTAGGCAAGACCACACTCTCAAACATCATAGCAAATGAGCTTGGGGTGGGGTTCAAGATAACATCGGGGCCGGTGCTTGACAAACCTGGTGATTTGGCGGGCATACTCACAAGCCTTGAGCCGGGCGATGTGCTCTTTATTGATGAGATTCACCGTCTGAGTTCTGTGGTGGAGGAGTACCTCTATTCCGCAATGGAGGATTTCCGCATAGACATTATGATAGACAAAGGCCCGAGCGCGCGCTCTGTGCAGATAGGTCTTAATCCGTTCACTCTTGTGGGCGCCACCACTCGTAGCGGTCTGCTTACAAGCCCTCTGCGTGCCAGGTTTGGCATTAACTGCCACTTGGAGTATTATGACGCTGATGTGCTGAAATCAATTATAAAACGCTCAGCTTCAATTCTTGACACACCATGTTATGATGACGCTGCTGTTGAAATTGCAAGACGCAGCCGTGGTACTCCGCGAATAGCCAACGCTCTGCTTCGTAGAGTTAGGGACTTCGCGCAGGTGAAGGGCAGCGGTGTGATAACCAAGGAGATAGCCTGCTATGCTCTTGAGGCGCTTAATATTGATGTGTTTGGTCTTGATGAGATTGATAACAGAATACTTAACACTATTATAGACAAGTTCTCCGGAGGCCCTGTGGGTATTACTACAATAGCAACCGCACTTGGTGAGGACCCTGGCACAATAGAAGACGTGTATGAACCGTTTCTTGTTAAGGAGGGATTCATTAAGCGCACCCCTCGCGGGCGTGAGGTGACACCGCTTGCGTATAAGCATTTAGGCAAGGAGCACCGTATGGGTGGAGTTTTTCAAGGTAGTTTATTCAATGACTGAGGTTAAATCATTAGCAAAAGATACGGCCATTTATGGCATAAGCAGTATTCTTGGCAAGTTCCTGAACTGGTGTCTTGTACCGCTTTACACATATCTGCTTACAAGCAGCGCTGATTATGGTATTGTCACCAACTTGTATGCGTGGACTGCCTTGCTTCTGGTGATTCTCACCTACGGAATGGAGACTGGTCTGTTCCGCTTCCTTAACAAGGGTGAGGATAATCCTGATACGGTTTACAGCACCACACTTATCACGCTGTTTGTAACATCGGCGGCATTTGCCGTTTTAATTGCTTTGTTCTCTGACCAGGTGGCTGGCGCAATGGGCTACGGAGCACATCCTGAGTTTGTATCCATGCTTGCCATTGTGGTGGCTATGGATGCCTTTGACTCCATACCGTTCGCCTATCTGAGATATTTGAAAAGGCCTGTGGCTTTTGCATCGCTGAAGCTATTCATGATATTTGTGAATATCATAATGAACCTTTTCTTCCTGCTCGGATGCCCTGCCATAATGAAGTGGAACCCTTCTCTTGTGGACTGGTTCTATGACCCTAACTACGGTGTGGGGTATGTCTTTGTGGCAAACTTCATTTCCACCACGTGCGTTACGCTGGCTCTGCTACCTACGGTTTGCAGTGTGAAGCCTGTGTTTGACAAGGCTCTGCTCGGACGTATGCTCAGATACTCCCTGCCTTTGCTGCTTCTTGGCATCGTGGGTATTATGAACCAGACCATTGATAAAATCATATTCCCTTACCTTTACGCTGACCCTCAGGAGGGCGCCGCACAGTTAGGTATCTACGGAGCCTGTTTTAAGGTGGCTATGGTTATGATGGTGTTCACTCAGGCGTTCCGCTACGCATACGAGCCGTTTGTGTTTGCTAAGAGCCGCGATGCTGACAGTAAAGAGAGCTATGCCGTTACCATGAAGTTTTTCCTTATAACGTCATATCTTATATTCCTTGGCATTACTTTCTATCTTGATATTTTGCGCTACATAATACGTGAAGACTACTGGGGCGGGCTTGTAGTGGTGCCGGTGGTGCTGCTGGCCTATATCTTCCAGGGCGTATATTTCAACCTCTCTTTCTGGTATAAGCTTAATGACAAGACGCGATACGGAGCTTACATGTCAATAATTGGCTTTATAATAAACGTGGCGCTTATAGTGCTTTTGGTGCCTATGATAGGGTCTATGGGTGCCGCTGTGGCCTCACTGGTGGCGTTCTTTACCATGATGATTGTGTCATACGTGTGGGGGCAGAAGTACCTGCCTATAGAGTATGACTTTATGTCAATAGGTTTGTACACCTTGCTTGCCGCCGTGCTTTACGGTTTGAGCCGCCTTTCTGAGTTTTTGCTTGCAAAGTACTGCGGCATAAACAATATGTGGGTAAGTATGGGCGTTAATACAGTATTGCTGGTAGTTTATATGGTTTATTTAATCAGGCATGACCTGCCGCTAAGCGCTATAATTCGCCGTAGGAAATAACGTCATCCTGAGCGTAGCAAAATGAAGCAATCGTCATCCTGAGCGAAGCGAAGGATCTCGTAAATATTATAACAACTAAATATCTATATATCATGAAAAGAAATCTTTTGTGGGCCATGGCTGCAGCCCTTGTATTTTGCAGCTTCTCACTGACCTCTTGTACTGGTGACAGTGATAGTGATGATGCCAAGACTGATGCTGAAGAGGCTGCCATTGAAGCTGCCGCTCTTCCTGACACATATCTGGCCGCCATTGAGAGATACATGGTAAATGATGTTGCTGCAAGCTATGCTGCGGCAGAGTATCACATTCCAGTTGATTTGGTTGTTGCTGTAAATGAGAGCAACCCTGATTCAATTCTTGTATGGGGTGATTTCTGGATTGAGAATTACAACCTTTCAGCAGACACTCTGCTATTTGTTTCAGGTGGCAGCCATCCTGGTCTTATGTATGTGGCTAAAGAGGGCGACAAATATAGGGTTACATCATTTGATGCTGTTGCTGACGGTTCTGGCTTCCTGCCAAGCGCCAAGAAGATATTTGGTGAAAATTTTGATGCTTTCCAGAAACTTCAGTCTGATGATGATCTGCGCAAGGATCTGCGCCGCATGACAATATTAGCATACGTTAAGCAGAATAACATACCTGCCACAATGTACAAGGACTACGGTTGGGATCCGGTAGCGCTGGAGAAATAAGCGAGTGGAGTAGTGATACAAAAAGAGCTGGCCATTTGGTCAGCTCTTTTTGTGAACCGCTTGGGGTTCGAACCCAAGACCCCATCCTTAAAAGGGATGTGCTCTACCTGCTGAGCTAGCGATTCAGCCTTTTTTCTAAAAGCGGTGCAAAGTTAAGGCTTATTTTTCAAACTGCCAAATGAATTTGAAAATATTTAACATTGCATCATCATTCCTTCACGTAGCTGGGCGGCAACATCGGCGCCAGCCTGGTCCTCAACCAGTGCAAGCGCAAAATCCATTGCCACACCAGGACCCTTGCCTGTAATAATGTTTCCGCTCTTAACCACTGGCTTCTCTGATACTGTAGCGCCTTCAAGCTTGTCCTCAAAGCCTGGGTAGCATATAGCCTCAGCTCCGCTGAGTATGCCAAGCTCGCCTAAGATAAACGGGGCTGCGCATATTGCTGCCACGTGTCCGCCTTCTGCAAAATGGCTTGTAATCATATTGCACAGCGGCTTGCACGCTCTCAGGTTTGTGGCGCCTGGTAGTCCGCCTGGCAGGATTATGCAGTCATCAGACTCTGGTTCAATGTCAGAAAGCATGACATCGGCGGTAACAAGAATATCATGGGCGCCGCTAACCTCGTAACCGTTCATGATTGATACTGTGGCCACCTCAAGGTCTGCACGGCGCAGAATGTCAACAACGGCAAGAGCCTCTATCTCTTCAAATCCGTCTGCAAGAAATACGTAGTTCATACTATTTGAAATATGTTTAGTTTCCTGCAAAGATAGTCTCTTTTTTGTTATTTCACAAAAACTTTCTCACCGTCATGAATGTAAATGCCTCTCTCTGTAGGCTCGTAAGGAAGCTTTTGACCCGCAAGGTTGTACCATCCTTGAATGGCTGGCTTCTTTTTATCTGCATTGCTTTCAGACTCTTCTACTTCAGTGACTATAGGTCCTGATTTTGAGCCATTCATTTTATGCTCTATTTTTGCCTCCAGAACCAGTTCCCAAAACTCACCGCTTGTATATAGTTGAACTACTGTGGCTGATGCAAGATAGCGTGCTGCATTAACATCTGAAGCGTAGTGGTAGCCTACTATAATTCGGCTGCGTCCATATTCATAGCCACACTTAAGTATCTGATTCTTGTATTCCGGTATGATCTGGCTCAGCACAAGAGCCTCGCCCCAGCCCACCATTGCGTGTCCTGAAGGGTATGATGATTTATTTATATTCTCTTCGTCAAAAGCAGGTATGCCGGACACCTCTCCAAACTGTACGTATGGGCGTTTGCGGAAATATACACTTTTTGCCTGTTTGTTTGACTCTTTGAGCTTGCTACGTGTCATTTTCATTAGTTTCATGAGAGCCGGAGTGTTGGTCTCGCTTATCTCCATGTTTATGCACCCAGAGAACATCTTGAGCTGGTACTCAAGGCTTGGGTCTCCGTCTTCAACAGCCTGTAGACCGCGCTCTGAGTCTCTCTCCTCCTTTCCGGATATGTATGACATTACGTCAGCGTAGAACCTTGGGCTCTCATTGTCAATTGGGGCGCCAAGCACCTTCTCTATATTAGGGAAGCGAATTTGATTAATTACATAGTAAATATCGCGTCCTTTAATCTTTTGGTACTCCATGCATGCCGCCATCATATCATTTGTATAGGTTTCCTCATTATGAAGCTGAACAAATGTGGCTGACGCTGCAAGTCGTGCGGCATCTATATCACTCTGCCAGTGCGCTCCTACTATAACACGGCTATCGCCATACTCAAATGCGCGTCTAAGAATAGTGTCTTGCTTTTCAGGTGCTATCTCAGCTAAGGCAAATGCTGCTGTTAGTATTGATATTTGATGACCTGATGGATAAGAACCGTTTTTGCGGAGGTGGTCACCATCGTATTTTCCCCATATCGGGTCATTAAACACCATGAACGGACGTGATCTTATGTAATAATTCTTTATATAGCCAATACTGGCGTTTCCTGTGCTTGCACACCTGCTTATAAGATTACAGATGGCTGGTGTAATGGAAGGTGTCAACTCCAAGCCAAGAGCCTCGCCCATAATTCTGTAAAGGCACTGTGAGCTCAAATCAGACTCGTCGCTGGCTCTTTTCCCACGTTCGGTGTTTCTTATAGACTTGCCCCATGTCCATTGTATCACATCTTCAGCATATCTGTATGAGTGTACGTCAGGTGGCGCAGGAAGATATTCTTTCGCCTCTGGCAGTTCTTCACTAGAGCAATAGACCCCGTTCTTTCCAGGTTGTGCTACGGCTTGTATTATTGCCGATATCCATAGCAGGAATAGTAAAACTTTTGTGTTCATTTTTTTTTAATCTAATTGTTAATATATGTTAATTCTTGCAATTGCAGCACCAAATTAGTGCTGTTATGCTAAAACTTGTGAATTTTTAATGTTAAAACTTTGTGATTTTATTAAGAATTGTTAAAGAAGTGTTAATTTTGTTGCAGTTTTGTAATTTATATGTAATTTAGTCCCCCGATATGGTGTTTCAAATACAACGCATATTCATAGATACAGACTCCCATCTTGTCAGCCGCTGCGGAGAAGACATTAAACTCACCAGAACTGAGTGGACGCTGCTCTGCTACCTTATAGATAATAAGGGGAAGGTATGCACCCGTAGTGAGGTGCTTGACGCTGTGTGGGGGCAGAGGTTCCAGTATGACACTGGTACCATAGACGTGCATCTTAACGCTCTCCGCCGTAAGTTAGGCTTTTCTAAAAACTATCCTATAGAGGCTATACGTGGGGTGGGGCTTATTCTCCACGCCGATGCAGACTCTGGCAGCGCAGCTGAGCCTGTCCAGATGCGCCAGAATCTGGAGTGGGCAAAACTTTTCACATCGCTGCTTCCTAATAATCTAAAAACCTGCAACCTGCGTGACATAATTGTGGATGTGACCAGCGGCTTTACTGATGAGATTGAGAAGCTTTCTCTCAAATGCGGCATGAAGCTTGACCCTTATGTAAATGAGATAATTACTGATGAGGATACGCTGAAGGCCATATTCAGCAGCGTGCTGACATTGCTGATACGCCATATTAAAGAAGGAGGCAGTCTGCTTATATCAAGCAGACTTAATATTACAGATTTCCTTATCACTCTGCAGGCAGACGGATTCTGCCCTGATTTTAATGTCCCAGAAATAATAGCGGCGCAGAGGTTTGCCGCACTGCTTTGGATGCCTATGCAGATGACCAACTCCTCAGGCCAGATGAAGGTTGAGTTGCGTATTCCGTTAAAGCGGTTATGATTTTGTCCTGACTACAGTGGGTACTACAAAAGATACTACAGTCATACCTATTAGGGCTGCAGACAATACAACAATTTTAACCCAAAGTATTTTGATAAAGAAGATGGTGGAGATTAGTGACATACCCATCATCAGAGATATGGCAAATGCTTTAGCTTTGCGTGTCATGCCGTGGTCTCGTTCGTAGTCTCGTATATATCT
>ONBO01000061.1 GCA_900316125.1 uncultured Bacteroidales bacterium
GTTTTTCAATTGATTATTATCAACATGTAAATCAGTTAATAAAGTTGCTTTATTTAAATTTATATTAGATAAGTTATTATGTGAGACATCAAGATATTTAAGGTTCGTATTTTGTATAGTGTATGCATAATCTTCGACTTCAGAACCATATTGATTACGATAGTTATCCTGATTAAACCCTGTTAATTGGTTGTTTTTAATTGATAAGTATTCCAAATCATTTAAACCGGAAATTCCTAAGCCATAATAACCTTTTGTTATTTGGTTATTATCTAATACTATTTTTTTTAGTTTACCTAAGTATGATAAATGAATTACAGGTGGTTCCCCCGGCCCAGATGAACCTTTTACTAAAGTTGTAATTTGATTATTAGATAAATCTAACTCTTCCATATTGGTTAATTTTTCTATTCCTGCAACATCAGATACACCCGCATTAGTACACTCTAATTTTGTTATAGATTGTAATTGTGCATCTGTTAAATTAGTATTATAAGACATAGAAGCATCATTTTCTTCATTATAAGCATCAACTACACATCTATATAATGCATCATCACTAAAATTAGCCTTAACCTCATCTGAGTATGCATTCACCACATACTCTGCTGCAGGATATGGGTTAATTCCCATTCCGCGCATCTTAACCAGACTCTCACGTCTGAATAACTCCTGGTCACTAAACTCTCGTTCCATATAATGTCTTATTGTTTAATCGGTTAATTGGTGACGTGTTGATGAACACGAAGTGTGAATAATCGGTGAATCGAATTGAAAATTTAACTCTCAACTGACTCCGTTGCTCATTAAATACGCCTTAATGAACTCCCCTATGTCTCCATCCATAACTCCGTTCACATCAGAAGTCTGGTAGCCTGTACGGTGGTCTTTCACACGTCGGTCGTCAAACACGTATGAGCGTATCTGCGAACCCCACTCTATCTTCATTTTACCAGCCTCAATCTTTGCCTTTTCCGCCAGACGGTGCTGCAGTTCCTTTTCATACAACTGGCTGCGCAGCAAACGCAGGGCGTTCTCACGGTTCTTAGGCTGGTCACGGGTCTCTACACCAGATTCCACCTTGTTCACGTTCTGGCCACCAGCGCCACCGCTACGGAATGTATCCCATGATAGCAGCGCAGGGTTAACCTCCACCTCAATTGTATCATCTACCAGCGGAATTACAAATACAGAGGCGAATGATGTCATACGCTTACCCTGTGCATTGTAAGGAGATACCCTCACAAGGCGGTGCACGCCATTTTCACTCTTAAGATATCCGTATGCAAAATCCCCCTCAATTGTAAGAGTAGCTGTCTTAATACCAGCCTCATCACCCTCCTGATAGTTGCTTACTGTAACTTTGTAGCCCACACGTTCACAATAACGCTGGTACATTCTGAGCAGCATTGACGCCCAGTCCTGGCTCTCGGTGCCACCTGCACCGGCCACTATTTTAAGAGACGCACCCATGTTATCCTCCTCAGAGGAGAGCATGTTTTTCATCTCAATATCTTCAAGCATTTTTGACGCTGTGGCGTATGCAGAATCCACCTCAGCCTCTGAGGCCACCCCTTCTTTAAAGAAGTCAAAGGCGAGTGCAAGTTCCTCAACCGCCTTGTTCACGGTCTCATAACCTTCCACCCACTTCTTAAGGTCCTTAACCTTTTTCATCTGAGCCTGGGCCTCCTTTATGTTATCCCAGAAATCAGGAGCCTGAGTTCTCTGCTCCTCATCCTCTATCTGAATAAGCTTCCCGTCTATGTCAAAGATACCTCCTTAGAGCGCCAACGCGTTCTTGAAGTTCTTTAAGTTGTTCTGTAGTAATCATATTTTAGGGTAAAATTGTAAGATACAAAGGTAATCAATAAAATTGAAAATTACGCCTTTTGACCCCAATTTTAAAACACTAAGGTCTGTATGCTGCGTCCTGCAGGAACATGCGGCTGTCAGAGGGTTTCATAAGCTCCTGCAACGTTACACTCTTGTTTCTGTCCATGTAGCTTTTTACCATCTGCAGCCCTATGTAAACACCTATGCGTCCTGGTGACTCCTGACTGAGCCCCGATGTGAACGGAGCAGGTGATATGTACTTAGTATAGACTTTCCAGTCTGTGGAAAAGAGCTCCCTGCTCTCCATAATATGGTTCCACACCTCATTCTCAAACCTTTTGCACCACTCATACTGGCTTTCAGTATAGCCCAGCAACACGGACTCCTCTGTATCAGGGAAGAACACCTTTTGCAAGTACATGAGTTTGCCTTGATAAATCATAAAATCAAGCAACTGCTCCCCTTGAAGTGTTTCCGGGAATGAAGAGCTAATCCATGCGTACATCATATCCACAGGCAGCTGCTGTGGTGTCATGAATGGTATCTCGTAAGAGTAAGCCACATACTGGTAAGGTTCATAGTCAGCACCTAAATACTGTTCCACACTGGCAGAGACAACATTGTCAGCAACCACCATGGCCTGATTAAATCCTGATATGTGAAACATTACACGTGGAATCTCGTTATCGGGGAAGTAACGGTGATAATAGCGGAATGCAGTAGTCAGACTCTTCTCCACGTCTGAAGCGCCTCCTTTGGCCGGATATATCCGCTCCACGTCTGTATGGAGCTGCATAATTCCACTATCAGTTGTAAACCTGTAAAGTTCATCTGTACTTCTGAGGTTCAAAACATTACGTGCGTATAGTTTCAAAAAGCCACCATACTTGGCAGCAAGAGCGGACGAGTCAAGGCTGAACAGATCCAAATCAAAACGCTCAACCTTAATCTGCAGAGTGTCATTCTGAACAGAAGCGTCATAAAAGCGTGTTCTATTGTTTGTGCATGACACAAAAATGACCGCCACCCAAAACACTACAATAAAACTACGGAAACGCATATTACTACTCTCCTATCTTTAATATCCAAGCAGAGGGATATTCACTCTTAATGGAGGCAAGCAAGGCACGCAGTTCCGTATCATTGTCTGATGACTGATATACCACTCTGTGCATACCTTCAGGGCTCACAGCTACATACGGATTACCCTCTCCCTTCTGCATAATCTGATCAACCATATTGCTTGCGTTAAGGCGCTCCTTAAAACTACCTACTACAATCAGGTATTTATGAGTTATGGCTGAGCCTGAAATATCCTTGTACACATTAGCTGAAGCTGAAGAAGTCTCAGTCTCTGCAACATTTTCTGCAGATACAGGCTCCGTAGCCTTTTCATACATTGCAGGGGTGTACTTTGACGCTGACAAAGATAATGGCAACGCCAAAAACAATAAAGCATACAGTTTTTTCATAAGTTTAAAATAAAGAGGATGACTTGTATGCTAAAATAGACATACAGGCCATCCTCTGGGTTTTATAAGACTACTGCATTAGTAGTTCCATACATAATTCTTAGTCTTAGGAATTATGAATGACAATGTGATTTCATGTGTGTTTGAAGAGTACTGACGCAGGTTCTTGCCAACGCTCATGTCATAGCAGTAACCTAGACGGAGCCAGTGCCACTCAAATCCAATCATGAAAGAGAGCATATCGCTTGAGAATGGATAGCCGCCAACGCCGGTGTAACCGCCACGGTAGCCAATACCAAACCAATATTTACCCTTGTACATAGCTGTAAGGCTCAAGTCAAGGATATTATCCTGCTCAATACCTTCACCCAATGCGCCGTCAGCTGTTTTCTTGCTCAATGCACCAACATTCTGGAATGCAGCGGCAGGAACAAGGCTGAAGTTCTTAGGGAGATAGATGTTACCTCTGACGTAGGCATTGATGTGAGGAGGAGCCACTGTAGTGGATACCTCACGGGCAATGTTACGCATGTGAGTCATAGAGAAGCCCACCAAAAGGTATTTCCAAGACCACTCAAAACCAAAGTCAATATCAAAGTTTGTAGTGGTTACCACCTCTGTAGGTATGGCAGGGTCATTTGGATCTTTCCAAATGTGACGCTTAGGATCAAAGCGCTTGTTAATAACACCTGCAGAAAGACCAAGAGAGAGAAGCATTGTCTCTGAAAGGTCAATATTGTAGGCGTAGCAAATCTTAGCGTCAATAGTCTGGTTTGCAAGACCAAGCTCATCATAGATGAAGCTTATACCAAAACCGGACTTGATACTTTCAAAATAGATATGACCGTTCAACAACGCTGATGTAGGCGTAACCTCAAGACCTCGTGAAGCCCACTGCAGACGTGTAGCTGTAAACAGCTGTATCTTTTCATTGTTGCCTATTGCAGACGGGTTCTGATTGATACGAGAGAACATCTGCTCAGAAAGTTTGAAGTCGCCCTGAGCAAACAAACTCGTACCAACGAGCAATACGGCTATTCCTAATAAAAATCTTTTCATGGTATAAATTTATTTACAGGGTTAGTTTATTTCTTACGAATTTGTGTTGCCTCGTCTGTAAGGATATCAACAACTACACGACGGTTCTGATAGAACTCCTCCTCATTCTGAGGATCAGCAATTACAGGACGCTGCTTACCCCAACCTACTGCAATTACGCGGTCAGGAGCAATACCCTTCTCAAGAAGTTTGTCTCTAACTGTGTTTGCACGCTCAAGAGAAAGTTTGTCATTATACTTATCAGAACCACGCTGGTCAGTGTGACCCTCAACTACGAATCTTGTCTCAGGTGGGAGCTGGTTCATAACCTCAACCATAGCGTCAATCTCACGCAAGAAACGCTCTGTCAGCTCATATTTGTCAAAGTCAAAGAGGTAGAACGCCCAAGGGAATGTAATAACAATAGGCTCAAGCTCTGGAATAACAGGCTCCTCCTCCTCTATGATAGGAAGCAGCACCCATGCCCAGATATCCTGATTGCCACCACGGTCTGAAATCAAGAACGGAGTCTGGTCTTTTACAACGATGTTAGCATCGTATGAAGGTGTGTTATAAACAGTGTCAAGCTTAGAAGCCTCACCTGTCTTGCCACAATCAAACTTAGCTGTAAATATGTTATAGTTTCCGTCACGGTTGCTTGAGAAGTAGATCTGAGCTTCATTCTCAATAAATGCGAAGTCCTCATCAGAGTCTGTATTGACAGCCTCACCTGCATTTACAGGAGCCTTCCAAGTACCGTCACCTTTTGGCTCAATGTACCAGATATCCTTACCGCCCTTACCATTCTCAATGTTAGAGCTTGTGAAGTAGATACGTCCGCACTTCTCAGAGAAGAATGGGTTAAGCATCTCAATGGTAGGAATCTCTGGTTTGCCTACGTAGTTCCAACCGGCATTTGCAAGGAAATGGCTTCTACCGCGCTCAGGCTTAACAACCTCAAAACCCTCTACAACAAGTTTTACAGGTTTGCTGTATGAAGATCCGTCAATTGTAGACTCATAAAGTCTGTCATTTCCGTACTCATCCTCGAGAGAGAAGTAAATCTTACTGTTCTTAGCATCGTAAGCAACTGTACCGTGAATGCCGAGATCTTCAAGAGCCTTATCCTCTTTGATGTTCTTAATCTCAGTCTCTGTGGTGTCAATAACACCAGTGAACACCTTGCTGTCTCTCATAAAGATGACAGTGCTATCCTTGTAGAGAGAAAGGAACTGCTCTTTTTCACTTGTATTGCTATCAAGTGACTTAAACTCATAATTTTCATCTGGGGTTCCAGGATACTTTACTGAATCAATGGCAGCAAAAGCAGAACCTCCAGCTAAAACCATTACTAATGGTAACAAAATTCTTTTCATTACTTAATTATTTTTTTAGTTATTATTTTTTTTCTGTTTTAAGCTCATTAAATACTTCTATGGTGCCGCGATATGTCTGATCCTGACCGTCTACTGTACATACAGCCACATAGTAATAAACACCAGGCATTACAAAGTTAGTACCGTCACCAGATACTCCGCTCCATCCAGCCTTTGTGGTCTCAGCAACCATGTTGCCGCTACGGTCAAACACTTTTATGCTAACAATATTCTCCTCTGGGAAATTAATTGACCTATTGCACTTACCGTCATTGCTCTTATCTGCGCAGTAGAACGGAATGAACAAATCATTCAAGTTATCCTTAGCATACGGAGTGATAATTGTAGGCCACATGATGTCACAACCAGCAGTAATATTAACAGTAGCTTCGCAGTACATCATGTCATCATCGCCACCAAACTTAACTGTATATGTTGCACCATTGATAAGACCCTCTGTAATGTACTCTGGATCCCAGTCACAGTCAGATGGTTCTGCGCTATCATCATAACCTGTAACACTTCTATTAATGCTAATATTAGGATTGTTATCTATCACAACAGTTCTTGAAGCGCCTCTTGCAGGACGCTGATAGGTGTCGTCACCATTGCCATCGTTGTTATCCTCACAACGGTCTATCTTCTGACCGTCTTTATAGAACTCATACAATTCGCCCATAGGCTCACCATAGCAAGCATCCTTAATCTCAGCAGTCAGGCGATACTTGCTCATGCAATCCTCCTGGCTAAGAAGTTCTGCAACAAGAGATGTAACATATACAGTGTTTACATAACCAATAGCCATGTCACCAGATGTATTATCAGTTACCCTGATACCAAGTTCACAACAATCAGCACTTGCTGCGCTCTTTTCTTTGTTCAGTAAGTCAAAGTACGCCTTTGCGTCAAACTTAAGCTCTGCAGATGTCTGCCCCTCTATAACCGTCCAGCCACAATTCTCATTACCATACTCCCACTTAAAGGTATGTCCGGACTCTGGGTTCTCTACCTCAGCCTCGTATTCATTACACTTCTCCTTCTCAATAGTTAGCTTGAGAGATGAGCAATATACGTATGCTGCAGGAGTCTCAACCACACTTGCACAAGGCTCACTCTCCGGATCTCTCCAGTATAAGCCAACCTCAAGCTCACTCAAACCAATCAAAGCCTTATAGTACATTGGCTTGTTCTCAATAGTGGCTACACCAGCCTTTGCATAATCAATATTCAAGCCGTCGCAGTTTCCA
>ONBO01000033.1 GCA_900316125.1 uncultured Bacteroidales bacterium
TTGTCAAAACTTCCATTAGAATTGTAAGTTTTGCTACTTATAATAGTAGGACTTTGATTTTTTTTAGGAAGGGGAAAATAATGGCTGACCAGAAAGAGCAGTTCAGGGCTGTCGTTGTTGCGGCAATCAACCAGTTTATTGCGGAGAAGAAGATGCAGAACATGACCAACGTATGGGACCCAGAGCGAACATCATTCTACTGGTACTGGTATGACACATCATCCACACCTATGATATATGTACTTGACAAAAACCACAAGATTTTTGCCAAGAAGATAGATGCAGACACTCTAAAACTTATTTTTGAGCATGAGTTGAAATAATTAAACATAATTAAAATGGCCTTAATTAAATCAGTAAGGGGTTTCACCCCAAAGATAGGCAAGGATTGTTTCCTTGCAGAGAACGCCACCATAGTTGGTGACACCACAATGGGAGACGGTTGCAGCATTTGGTTTAACGCTGTTCTCCGCGGCGATGTCAACACCATAACCATTGGCAACCATGTGAACATTCAGGACGGAGCCGTGCTGCACACTTTATACCAGAAATCCACCATTGAGATAGGTGACTATGTATCAATAGGGCACAATGTAACCATCCACGGAGCCAAGATAGAGGACTATGCCCTTATAGGCATGGGCGCCACTGTTCTTGACGGGGCTGTGGTGGGAGCAGGCGCCATTGTGGCTGCCGGCGCTCTCGTACTTAGCAACACCAAGATTGGCGAAGGCGAACTCTGGGGCGGCGTTCCAGCCAAGTTTATTAAAAAGGTGGAGCCAGAGCAGGCTAAGGAGATAAACCAGAAGATTGCGCACAACTACGCAATGTATGCGTCATGGTATCAGCCTTCATAGAATACCTTTCTCACCAAAAGCGTTACTCCGCTCTGACTGTAGGGGCATACCAGAAGGATCTGGAGCAGTTCCAGACCTTTCTGGCAGCGAACTACGGCATTACTGACATTCTTGAAACCAAAAGCGCCTTTGTGCGTGACTGGATTATGGAGCAGAAGGAGCAGGAGCGGCTGAGTTCAACATCGGTGAACAGAAAACTATCTTCACTGAGAAGCTTCTTCAAGTTCATAAAGCGCCGTGACAGCTCCTTCACAGACCCAATGGCCAAGATTCCGGCGCTAAAGACTGCAAAACCTCTGCCTGTTTTCTTCCGTGAGGCTGACGTGGAACGTATTCTTGACTCCACCGATGACACCGATAGCACTGACTTCCCCACCCTACGTAATAATATGGTGCTCGAGCTTCTCTATGACACTGGAATCCGACGCGCAGAATTAATTTCAATAAAAGATAGGGATTTTAATTTTTTTTCATTAACTTTGCAAGTAAGAGGTAAAGGTGGAAAGGAGCGTGTGATTCCCGTAAGCCCGGTCCTGAAGGAGAAGGCTCTTAAATATATCGAGCTAAAGCAGCAGCTGTTTGGAAATATTGAGCACTTCATTGTTACAGACAAAGGCAGTGCAGCCTACCCTCAGCTGATATACAGGATTGTGACCGAGTCCATGAAAAATAGCTCCACCCTATCAAAGAGAAGTCCGCACGTGATGCGTCACACTTTTGCAGAGTCTTTGCTTAATGCTGGTGCTGAGATAAATGCGGTTAAGGAGCTGTTAGGTCATGCGAATCTGGCCGCCACACAGGTCTACACGCACACTTCATTTGAGCAGATGCGCAAAATTTACCGTGACGCCCACCCGAGGAAATAAAAATAATTGTCAACTAAAAAAAGAAAGGGATTTGTTATGGAGATTCTTATTCAGTCAATTAAATTTGACGCCACAGAGAAACTACAGGAGTTCATTCAGAAGAAAATGAAGAAACTGGAGAGATTCTACGAGGGTATTTCAACAATAGAGGTTACATTAAAGGTGGTAAAACCAGAGACGGCAGAGAACAAAGAGGCTTCAGTGAAGCTCACAGCGCCACATATTGAGTTATTTGCAAACAAAGTGGCTGACAGTTTTGAGGAGGCGGTTGACCTTTGTTCTGAAGCCATACAGAAACAATTAGAGAAAGCAAAAGAGAAAAAATAGCAAAATATTCAGTTTTTTCTTGAAATATTTTGTCAGTTCAAAAAAAAGCCATACATTTGCAAGCCGTTTGAAAAGAGTACATCAAAAACGGCTTGTTTAATTTTGCCTCTTTAGCTCAGTTGGCCAGAGCACGTGATTTGTAATCTCGGGGTCGTTGGTTCGAATCCGACAAGAGGCTCAAAAGTAAACAAAGGGCAGTTACCAGAGTGGCCAAATGGGGCTGACTGTAACTCAGCTGGCTTAGCCTTCGGTGGTTCGAATCCATCACTGCCCACAACTCTTTTAGTAAACAAGCTCGGTTGACCTTAACAAAAAATCAACTGAGTTTTTTTGACTAAAGAGGAATCGTTCTTTGGAACGCATGCGGAAATAGCTCAGTTGATAGAGCACTAGCCTTCCAAGCTGGGGGTCGCGGGTTTGAGCCCCGTTTTCCGCTCTGAGGTTGCCGATATAGCTCAGCTGGTAGAGCGCATCCTTGGTAAGGATGAGGCCACGGGTTCAAGTCCCGTTATTGGCTCAAAATCATTTAAAAGAATAAATACTAATTAAAAAATTAAAATTATGGCAAAAGAGAAATTTGACCGTTCAAAACCGCACGTAAACATCGGTACAATTGGTCACGTTGACCACGGTAAAACAACCCTTACAGCTGCTATCACAACTGTACTTTCAAAGAGACTTCCTTCTGAGGTTAACCAGATTAAGAGCTTTGATCAGATTGATAACGCTCCAGAGGAGAAGGAACGTGGTATAACAATTAACACTGCACACGTAGAGTACGAGACAAAGACACGTCACTATGCGCACGTTGACTGCCCGGGACACGCTGACTACGTTAAGAACATGGTAACAGGTGCTGCTCAGATGGACGGTGCTATCATAGTAGTTGCTGCTACTGATGGTCCTATGCCACAGACACGTGAGCACATCCTTCTTGCTCGTCAGGTAAACGTTCCTCGTCTTGTTGTATTTATGAACAAGTGCGATATGGTTGACGATCCTGAGATGCTTGAGCTTGTTGAGATGGATATGCGTGAGCTTCTTTCATTCTATGAGTTTGATGGTGACAACACTCCTATTATACAAGGTTCTGCTCTTGGCGCACTTAACGGCGTTCCTGAGTGGGAGGACAAAGTAATGGAGCTTATGGATGCTGTTGACACATGGATTCAGCTTCCAAAGCGTGACGTTGATAAACCATTCCTTATGCCAGTTGAGGACGTATTCTCAATTACAGGTCGTGGTACTGTTGCTACAGGCCGTATCGAGACTGGTGTAGTTAAGGTTGGTGATGAGGTTCAAATCATCGGTCTTGGCGCAGAGGGCAAGAAATCAGTTATCACAGGTGTTGAGATGTTCCGTAAGATTCTTGACCAAGGTGAGGCTGGTGATAACGTAGGTCTTCTTCTCCGTGGTATTGACAAGGACGAGATCAAGCGTGGTATGGTAATCACCCACCCGGGTGTTGTTAAGCCACACGATGAGTTCAAGGCTTCTGTTTATATCCTTAAGAAAGAGGAAGGTGGCCGTCACACTCCATTCCACAACAAGTATCGTCCTCAGTTCTACATCCGTACACTTGATGTAACTGGTGAGATTACTCTTCCAGACGGAGTTGAGATGGTAATGCCAGGTGATAACCTTGAGATTAAGGTTAAACTGATTTACCCAGTTGCTTGCTCTGAGGGTCTTCGTTTCGCTATCCGTGAGGGTGGTAGAACAGTAGGTTCTGGTCAGATCACAGCAATCCTCTAATAACTAATAACCACTCCGCTCTTTATTAGGGCGGAGTTTTACGGGTCTAGCTCAGTTGCCAAGAGCATCATTAAGGTGGTGCTCTACCAACTGGGATGTTTAGAGGTAATGGTTATACGGGTCTAGCTCAGTTGGTAGAGCACTGGTCTCCAAAACCAGGTGTCGGGAGTTCGAGCCTCTCGACCCGTGCTAAAATATATGACACTATGAATATAGTTAATTATTGCAAAGAATCTTACAACGAACTCGTTCATAAGACTACATGGCCATCTATGTCAGAGTTGACCAATAGTGCAGTGATAGTATTAGTTGCTTCCCTTATCACATCACTCATTATATGGTTAATAGACCTTGGCTTTGAAGAGATCATGAAGTTTGTTTACGGTCTTTTAGCTTAAGAAGGAGGAGTCAGCAATGGCAGAGAAATCTGAAAAGCAATGGTACGTGGTTAAGGCCATTAGCGGGAAGGAAAACAAGGTCCGTGAATATATTGAAGCGGAGCAGAAGAGAAATCCCGTTGTGGCAAGTCACGTTTCACAGGTACTGATTCCAACTGAAAAAGTCTATCAGGTACGCAACGGTAAGAAGGTAGTTAAAGAACGCAGCTATCTGCCGGGCTATGTGCTGATTGAGGCTAAGCTTGAGGGTGAGGTTGTGGGTATTATCCGCAACATACCTAACGTGCTAGGCTATCTTGGCGGCAAGGACGGTAAGGCTGTACCTCTACGCTCTTATGAGGTCAACAGGATCTTGGGAACCATTGACCAGACACAGGAGAAGGAAGAGGAGCTTATAGTACCTTACTACGTGGGCGAAACCGTAAAGGTTATTTCAGGACCTTTCAACAACTTCTCAGGAACCATTGAAGAGGTTAACAATGAGAAGAAGAAGCTCAAGGTTATGGTTATGATATTCGGGCGCAAAACACCGCTTGAACTTAGTTTTATGCAAGTTGAAAAGGAACAATAAGGTTACGCTTCAATTGTCCCTCTTTCACATATTTTTTATTAACGTTTAGTATTTGATATTATGGCAAAAGAAATTGCTGGACAGATCAAATTGCAAGTCAAAGGCGGAGCTGCGAATCCTGCTCCTCCAATTGGTCCTGCCTTGGGTTCCAAGGGTATCAACATCATGGACTTTTGCAAACAATTCAATGCTAAGACCCAGGACAAAGCCGGAAAGGTATTGCCAGTTGTAATCACATATTACACTGACAAGTCATTTGATTTCATTGTTAAGACTCCTCCTGTAGCAATTCAGCTACTTGAGGCTACAAAGCAGAAATCAGGTTCCGCTGAGCCTAACCGCAAGAAAATCTCTGAGGTTACCTGGGATCAGGTAAAGGCTATTGCCACAGACAAGATGCCTGACTTGAATTGTTTTACACTTGAGTCTGCCATGAGAATGGTAGCTGGAACAGCCAGAAGTATGGGTATCACCGTTAAAGGTGAGTTCCCTGCAAATGTTTAATCTTTTATCGTGTTTTTAATTATGAGTAAACTGACAAAAAAACAGAAAGAAGTTGCTTCTAAAGTTGAAACAGGTAAGAGCTATTCACTTGCAGAAGCTTCTGCCCTAGTTAAGGAGATTACAACCACCAAGTTTGATGCTTCTGTTGACATCGACGTACGTCTGGGTATTGACCCACGTAAGTCAAACCAGATGGTCAGAGGTGTGGTTTCTCTTCCAAACGGTACAGGTAAGACTGTAAGGGTACTTGCATTGTGTACACCCGACGTTGCAGAGGCTGCAAAGGCAGCAGGTGCAGACTATGTCGGTCTTGAGGAATATATTGAAAAGATAAAGGGCGGTTGGACAGACGTTGACGTAATCATTACCATGCCATCTATCATGGGTAAGATTGGTGCTCTAGGTCGTGTTCTCGGTCCTCGCGGACTTATGCCTAACCCAAAGAGCGGTACTGTTACCAACGAGGTAGCCAAGGCCGTTAAGGAAGTAAAGCAAGGTAAGATTGATTTCAAGGTGGATAAAACCGGTATTGTTCACACATCTATAGGTAAAGTGTCATTCACTCCTGAGCAGATTGCTGAGAACGCCAAAGAGTTCATCTCTACTATCATCAAGCTGAAACCATCTTCCGCTAAGGGTGTTTACATTAAGAGTATTTATCTTTCAAGCACTATGAGCAAGGGTATTAAAATTGACCCTAAATCAGCTGAATAACCTAAAGAATTATCGTTATGAGAAAAGAAGATAAATCAGCATTGGTCAGCACACTGAAAGAGACAGTATCTCAATACAGCCATTTCTATGTAACAGACGCCTCTGGCCTTAACGCAGAGCGCACATCTCTTCTGAGAAGAAACTGCGCAAAGAACGAGGTTAAGCTCATGGTTGTAAAGAACACTCTGTTCAAGAAAGCATTAGAAGAGTTGGAAGGTGACTATTCACAGCTTAACGATACTCTTAAAGGCTCAACCGCTATCATGTTCTGCAACAACGCCAACGCGCCTGCACGCCTTATCAAGGATATGCAGAAAGACAAAGCAAACGGCGGCAAACCAGAGCTTAAAGCGGCATATGTGCAAGAGTGTTTCTATATTGGCGCAGACCAGTTGGATGCATTGATAGCAGTAAAATCAAAAGAACAGCTCCTTGGCGAGATCATCGGCATGCTCCAGTCTCCTATGCAGAATGTGCTTTCAGCGCTTCAATCTGGAGGCAACACTATTCACGGTGTGCTTAAGACTCTTGGCGAAAGAGCAGAATAATTAAAATTAAAAAGTAATAACCTATTAAATTCATAAAACAATGGCAGATTTGAAGAAACTTGCAGAAGAGTTGGTAAACCTAACTGTAAAAGACGTTAACGAGCTTGCTCAGATACTTAAAGACGAGTATGGTATTGAACCAGCAGCAGCAGCTGTAGCAGTAGCAGCTCCAGCAGCAGGCGGTGCAGCAGCACCAGCAGCTGAGGAGAAGACATCATTTGATGTTGAGCTGAAATCAGCTGGCGCATCTAAGCTTGCAGTTGTTAAGCTTGTAAAGGAACTTACAGGTCTTGGTCTGAAAGAGGCTAAGGATCTTGTAGACGCAGCTCCTTCTGTAATCAAGGAAGGTCTTTCTAAGGACGACGCTGAGAACATGAAAAAGCAATTGACAGAGGCTGGTGCCGAAGTTGAATTGAAGTAATTAAAATCCTGCTCGTCAGGAGATTACGGTTTGGAACCTTAGCAATAAGGTTCTAAACCTTTTTATGTTTTTTCAAAAATAGCGTTGACAAATTAATAATTCTCTTTATGAGTAACAATAATCAAAGAGTAAACTTCTCCTCTATAAAAAATCCGCTGGAATACCCTGATTTTCTTGAGGTTCAGTTAAAGTCTTTCCAGGACTTCTTCCAACTTGACACACCTCCTGAAAAGAGAAAAAATGAAGGATTGTACAAAGTGTTTGCAGAGAATTTCCCTATTGCTGACACAAGAAATAACTTCATCCTTGAGTTTTTGGATTACTACGTGGACCCTCCACGCTACAGCATCGCTGAGTGCATTGAGATGGGCCTCACATACAGTGTACCCTTAAAGGCAAAACTGAAATTATACTGTACAGATCCTGATCATGAAGACTTTGACACTGTGATACAAGACGTATACCTTGGTCCTATCCCATATATGACTGAGAAGGGTACTTTTGTAATCAACGGTGCTGAGCGCGTGGTTGTATCACAGCTGCACCGCTCACCAGGCGTATTCTTTGGTCAGAGTATGCACGCCAACGGCACAAAACTCTACTCTGCTCGTATTATACCATTCAGGGGCTCTTGGATAGAGTTCACTACTGATATAAACAATGTAATGTACGCTTACATTGACCGTAAGAAGAAATTACCTGTAACCACACTGCTCCGTGCCATAGGTTTTGAGAGCGACAAGGACATCCTTGAGATTTTCAACCTTGCTGAGGAGGTTAAGGTTTCCAAGACCGCCCTTAAGAAGTGCGTAGGCAGAACCCTTGCAGCACGTGTTCTTAGAACATGGGTTGAGGATTTTGTTGACGAGGATACCGGCGAGGTGGTTTCTATGGACCGTAACGAGGTGGTTGTAGACCGTGAGAAGGTTCTTGAAGATGATGACATCGATAAGATTCTGGAGGCAAATGTTCCAACCATTCTGCTCCACCGTGATGACCTGAACCAGTCAGACTATGCTGTCATCTACAACTCTTTGCAAAAGGACCCAAGTAACTCTGAGAAAGAGGCTACAAACTATATCTACCGTCAGTTGAGAAATGCTGAGCCTACTGATGACGCATCAGCACGTGAGGTTATCAACAACCTCTTCTTCTCTGAGAAGAGATATGATTTGGGCGACGTGGGCCGTTACAGAATCAACAAAAAACTTCATTTGGACATACCTACTGAGGTTAAGGTACTTACAAAGGAAGACATCATAGCTATTATACAATACCTCATCCAGCTTCTTAACTCAAAGGCTGACGTGGACGATATTGACCACCTGAGCAACCGTAGAGTAAGAACCGTGGGCGAGCAGCTCTACAACCAGTTTGGTGTGGGCCTTGCACGTATGGCAAGAACTATACGTGAGAAGATGAACGTTCGTGACAATGAGGTGTTCACTCCTATTGAGCTTATCAACGCAAGAACAATATCTTCCGTTATAAACTCATTCTTTGGCTCTAACGCCCTTTCACAGTTCATGGATCAGACCAACCCGCTTGCTGAGATCACTCACAAGCGTCGTCTATCAGCCCTTGGTCCTGGCGGTCTTTCAAGAGACCGTGCCGGATTTGAGGTACGTGACGTTCACTACACTCACTACGGCCGTCTCTGCCCTATTGAGACTCCTGAAGGTCCGAACATTGGTCTTATTTCATCTCTCTGCGTTTACGCCAAGATAGACAACCTTGGATTCATTGAGACTCCATACCGTAAGGTGGCTAACAAGCAGGTTGACCTCAAGAAAGAGGACATTATATACATGACCGCTGAGGAGGAGGAGGGCAAGATTATTGCCCAGGGTAACGCTCCTCTTGATGACAACGGCAACTTTATACGTAACAAGGTTAAATCACGTCAGGACAGTGACTTCCCAGTGGTTGATCCAGACCAGGTTGAGCTTATGGACGTGGCTCCTCAGCAGATTGCATCTATTGCGGCTGCTCTTATTCCTTTCCTTGAGCACGATGACGCCAACCGTGCGCTTATGGGTTCTAACATGATGCGTCAGGCTGTGCCTCTGCTCCGTACAGAGTCTCCTATCGTGGGAACAGGTATTGAGAGCCAGCTTATCAGAGACTCAAGAACTCAGATTACCGCGGAAAGAGACGGTGTTATTGAGTTTGTTGACGCCACTGTAATCAAGATTAAGTATGATTACACTGATGAAGAGCTCTTTGTTATGTTTGACTCTCCTGTAAAGGAGTACAGACTCTCTAAGTTCCAGAAGACTAACCAGAGCACAACCATTGATATGCGTCCTATAGTTCACAAGGGTGACCGTGTGACAAAGGGCCAGATTCTTACAGAGGGCTACTCTACCCAGAACGGTGAACTTGCTATTGGTAAGAACCTTAAGGTTGCGTTCATGCCTTGGAAGGGTTACAACTATGAGGACGCTATTGTTATCAATGAGCGTCTTGTAAGCGAGGATATTCTCACATCTGTTCACGTTGACGAGTACTCTCTTGAGGTTCGCGAAACAAAGCGTGGTATGGAGGAGCTTACAAGGGATATTCCTAACGTAAGCGATGACGCCACCAAGGACCTTGAGGAGAACGGTATCGTACGTGTGGGTGCTCTTATTGAGCCAGGCGACATACTTATTGGTAAGATTACACCTAAGGGTGAATCTGATCCATCACCAGAGGAGAAGCTGCTGCGCGCCATATTTGGTGACAAGGCCGGCGATGTTAAGGAGGCTTCACTGAAGGCCACTCCTTCACTCCGTGGTGTTGTAATAGGAACACGACTCTTCAGCAAGGTTCAGAAGGGCAAGAAGACCAAGGCTCAGGAGAAAGCTGAGCTGGCCAAGCTTGACGAGGAGTTCCAGAGCCAGGTCGGAGCCCTTAAGGAGGTGCTTGTTAAGAAGCTCATGGAGCTTACAGCAGGCAAAACTTCACAGGGTGTGAAGGACTTCTTAGGTGCTGACGTTATTGCCAAGGGCAACAAGTTCACCCAGAAGCAGCTCATGGATATTGACTATACAGCCGTTCAGCTGAGCAAATGGACAACAGATGCTCACAAGAACGACCTTATACGTGACGTTATTCTTAACTATCTGCGCAAATACAAGGAGTATGACGCAAAACTCAAGAGACAGAAGTACAACCTCACAATAGGTGACGAACTTCCTTCCGGTATCATGCAGATTGCTAAGGTTTACATCGCCAAGAAGCGTAAGATTCGTGTGGGTGACAAGATGGCGGGCCGTCACGGTAACAAGGGTATTGTGAGCCGTGTGGTTAGACGTGAAGATATGCCGTTCCTTGCTGACGGTACCCCTGTGGATATAGTTCTTAACCCACTTGGTGTGCCATCACGTATGAACCTTGGACAGATTTTTGAGACTGTTCTTGGCTGGGCAGGTAGAGAGCTTGGCGTTAAGTTCGCTACCCCAATCTTTGACGGTGCCACACTTGATGACCTTAACACTTGGACTGACAAGGCCGGCGTTCCACGCTACGGTAAGACTTACCTCTACGATGGCGGCACCGGTGAGCGTTTTGACCAGCCTGCAACTGTGGGTGTAATCTACATGCTTAAGCTCGGCCACATGGTTGAGGATAAGATGCACGCACGTTCTATAGGTCCTTACTCACTTATTACACAGCAGCCTCTTGGCGGTAAAGCCCAGTTTGGTGGTCAGCGTTTTGGTGAGATGGAGGTTTGGGCTCTTGAAGCATTTGGCGCAGCCCACATACTACAAGAGATTCTTACTATCAAGTCTGATGACGTTAAGGGCCGTGCAGACGCATACACCGCTATAGTCAAGGGTGACCCAATGCCAAAACCAGGCATACCGGAATCACTGAACGTGTTACTACACGAATTGAGAGGTTTGGGTCTAAGTATTAAACTGGATTAATAAAGAAGAGCTATGGCATTTAAAGATAAAGAAAAAGAGAAAAGGGCTGACAATTTCAAACAGATTACTATCAGCCTTGCATCGCCTGATGAACTAAAGTCTCAGTCCCACGGCGAGGTTACAAAACCTGAGACCATAAACTACCGTACCTACAAGCCTGAGCGTGACGGTCTCTTCTGCGAGCGTATATTCGGTCCTACAAAGGATTATGAATGTAACTGCGGTAAGTACAAGCGTATACGCTACAAAGGCATTGTCTGCGATCACTGCGGTGTGGAGGTTACAGAGAAGAAGGTGCGCCGTGAAAGAATGGGACACATTGAGCTTGTGGTTCCAGTAGCTCACATCTGGTATTTCCGCTCACTTCCTAACAAGATTGGCTACCTTCTTGGTCTTGCAACCAAGAAGCTTGACGCCATCATCTACTATGAAAAGTATGTGGTTATACAACCAGGTACTCTTACAGACTATGTTCAGGGTGACCTTCTTACTGAGGAGGAGTACCTTGACATCATGGATAACCTGCCAAAGGAGAATCACCTTCTTGAGGACAATGACCCTAACAAGTTCGTTGCCAAGATGGGTGCCGAGGCAATCTATGACCTGCTCCAGCGTCTTGACCTTGACAAGCTCTCTTACGAGCTGCGTGACAAGGCAAGCAAGGATACATCTCAACAGAGAAAGACTGAGGCTCTCAAACGCCTTCAGGTTATAGAGTCATTCAGAGCATCAAGCAAGATTAACAAGCCTGAGTGGATGATTATGACCATTATTCCGGTTATTCCACCAGATTTGCGTCCTCTTGTTCCACTTGATGGCGGCCGCTTTGCCACATCTGACTTGAATGACCTCTATCGCCGTGTTATCATACGTAACAACCGTCTGAAGAAACTTATTGAGATTAAGGCTCCTGAGGTAATTCTCCGCAATGAGAAGCGTATGCTGCAGGAGGCTGTTGACTCTCTGTTTGACAATACACGTAAGTCTACAGCTGTTAAGGCAGAGGCTAACCGCCCACTCAAGTCACTTTCAGACAGCTTGAAAGGTAAGCAGGGACGTTTCCGTCAGAACTTGCTTGGTAAACGTGTTGACTACTCCGCTCGTTCCGTTATTGTGGTTGGCCCTGAGCTCAGAATGCATGAGTGCGGACTTCCAAAGGATATGGCTGCCGAGCTCTACAAACCGTTTGTCATCCGCAAACTTATAGAGCGTGGCATTGTAAAGACCGTTAAGTCTGCAAAGAAGATTGTAGACCGCAAGGACCCTGTTGTATGGGATATTCTTGAGCACGTTATGAAAGGACATCCAGTGCTCCTGAACCGTGCTCCGACACTGCACCGTCTTGGTATTCAGGCGTTCCAGCCTAGAATGATAGAGGGTAAGGCTATCCAGCTGCACCCACTGGCATGTACCGCGTTCAACGCTGACTTTGATGGAGACCAGATGGCTGTACACCTCCCACTTGGCAACGAGGCCGTTCTTGAGGCTCAGATTCTGATGCTTGCATCTCACAACATTCTGAACCCAGCCAACGGTGCTCCTATCACAGTGCCATCACAGGATATGGTGCTTGGTCTTTACTATATGACCAAACCACGTCCAGGTGCGCTTGGCGAGGGCTACAAGTTCTACTCTCCAAAGGAGGTTATAATTGCTTACAATGAGCGTAAGGTTTCCCTTAACGCAAAAATCACTGTAAGAACCACCGATGTGGAGAACGGACTCATAGTTACAAAACTTATTGACACCACCGTAGGACGCGTGCTTGTAAATGAGTGTGTTCCTAAGGAGGTTGGTTACATAAACGAGGTTCTCTCTAAGAAGTCTCTCCGTGACATCATCAGCAAGGTTATCAGCATCTGCGGCGTGGCTCGTACAGCTGACTTCCTTGATGACATTAAGAACATGGGTTACTACATGGCGTTCAAGGGTTGTCTTTCATTCAACCTTGAGAACGTTATCATACCAAAGGAGAAAGAGGCTCTTGTTAAGGAGGGTTATGACAAGGTTGAGGCTATCCTCAATGACTATAACATGGGCTTCATAACCTACAATGAGCGTTACAACCAGATAATTGACACATGGACACACGTTAACAACAAGCTCTCTAACATCTTGATGAAGCAGCTTTCTGAGGATGACCAGGGCTTCAACTCTGTATTCATGATGCTTGACTCTGGTGCTCGTGGTTCTAAGGAGCAGATTCGTCAGCTCTGCGGTATGCGTGGACTTATGGCCAAGCCACAGAAGGCAGGTGCCGAGGGTGGTCAGACCATTGAGAACCCAATTCTTGCTAACTTTAAGGAGGGTCTGTCAGTGCTTGAGTACTTTATCTCTACTCACGGTGCCCGTAAGGGTCTGGCTGATACCGCTCTTAAGACTGCGGACGCAGGTTACCTGACCCGTAGGCTTGTAGACGTTAGCCACGATGTTATCATCACCGAGGAGGATTGCGGCACTCTGCGTGGTCTTGTAGCTACTGAGCTCAAGAACAATGAGGACGTTATATCTTCACTCTATGACAGAATCCTTGGCCGTGTATCTGTACATGACATTATCCACCCTGTTACAGGCAAGCTTATTGTTCCTGCTGGCGAGGAGATTACAGAGGAGGCCGCCAAAATAATACAAGAATCTCCTATTGAGAGAGTTGAGATACGTTCAGTGCTTACCTGTGAATCTAAGAAAGGCGTTTGCGCAAAGTGTTACGGACGTAACCTTGCCACAGGCCGCATGGTTCAGAAGGGCGAGGCTGTGGGTGTTATTGCAGCCCAGTCTATTGGTGAGCCAGGTACACAGCTTACACTGCGTACATTCCACGTGGGTGGTGTTGCAGCCAACGTAACTGTAGAGAATAAGATTGTATCTCACTATGACGGTATCATTGAGATTGACGAGCTTAGAACTGTTACATCTGATGAGGGTGCAACCATTGTAGTGAGCCGTCTCTCTGAGCTCCGTATCATTGAGCCTACCACTAAGATAGTCCTCACACAGCAGAACATCCCTTACGCTTCCACACTCTTTGTCAAGAGCGGTGACAAGCTGAAGAAGGGCGATGTAATATGCGAGTGGGATCCATTCAACGCCGTTGTGGTGTCTGAAGGTACTGGTACCATGGCTTACGAGAGCATGATTGAGAACGTAACCTACAAGACAGAGTCTGATGAGCAGACCGGTCTTAAGGAGAAGGTTATCATAGAGTCTAAGGATAAGAACAAAGTTCCTGCCGCACAGATTCTTGATGAGAAGGGCGAAGTTGTTCGTACATACGCTCTGCCTGTGGGCGCTCACTTGAACATAGAGGAGAAAGACCAGATTAAGGTTGGTCAGATACTCTTCAAGATACCAAGAGCTGTAGGTAAGGTTGGTGATATCACCGGTGGTCTTCCACGTGTTACTGAGCTGTTTGAGGCACGCAACCCGTCTAACCCTGCAATTGTATCTGAAATTGACGGTGAGGTTACATTCGGCAAGGTTAAGAGAGGCCAGAGAGAGATTGTAATCACATCTAAGAGCGGTGAGGAGCGCAGATACCTGGTTCCACTGTCAAAGCAAATCTTGGTTCAGGAGAATGACTTTGTACGTGCAGGCGGCGCACTCTCTGACGGTGCCATCACTCCTTCTGACATTCTTGCCATCAAGGGTCCTACCGCAGTACAGGAGTACATTGTGAACGAGGTTCAGGATGTATACCGTCTGCAGGGTGTGAAAATCAACGATAAGCACTTTGAGGTTATCGTACGCCAGATGATGCGCAAGGTTGAGATTGAGGATCCGGGTGATACACGCTTCCTTGAGAAACAGATTGTTGACAAACTTGAGTTCATGGCTGAGAATGACCAGATCTGGGGCAAAAAAGTTGTTACAGATCAGGGTGACTCTTCAGTTCTCAAGAACGGCCAGATAGTTACAGCACGCAAGTTGCGTGATGAGAACAGTGCTCTTAAGCGTAAAGACCTCAAACTTGTGGAGGCTCGTGACGCTGTGCCTGCAACATCACAGCAGATTCTGCAAGGTATCACACGTGCCGCTCTGCAAACAACCAGCTTCATGAGTGCCGCTTCATTCCAGGAGACAACCAAGGTGCTCAATGATGCAGCCATCAACGGTAAGGTTGACAAACTTGAGGGTATGAAGGAGAACGTCATCTGCGGTCACTGCATACCTGCCGGTACTGGTCTTTCTGAGTTTGATAAGATTATAGTGGCATCACGTGAGGAGTATGAAAAGATTATGGAGGCCAAGCGTGGCGGAGTTGAGATGAAATCTGACTCTGACGAGCAGGAGGCTGAATAATCCAGACTCACATAATAATTAAAAATAGTGCAACCGCTTGTGTTGCACTATTTTTTTGCTATTTTTGCAGAAACTAACCTCAAATCATGAAAAAAATAATCCCATCTCTTATCATTATGGCCGCACTTACTCTTGGCGCCTGCCAGAGGCACTCAGACGCCCGCTTTGAGACAAAGATGTTTGTATCTGAGAATCTTTGCAAGAACCCTCGCAGGGTTGAAATTCTGCTACCTGAAAACTACGATGTAAATAAATCAGAGCGCTATTCTGTACTCTATATGTATGACTGTCAGAATATCTTCCATGACTCACTCTCATTCATAGGTGTTTCATGGGGCGTGGCTGAGACTGTAGAGAGGCTTATGGAGCAGGACTCCATAGTGCCGCTAATTGTGGTTGGCATTGATAACGCAGGAGAGATGCGCGGCAACGAGTACACGCCTAAGAAGTTAGTGCAACGTACACGAGAAAAAGGCCCAAACTATTTTGACGGTAAAGGAGACTATCTTAATAACGACTCACTGCTCTACAGCGATGAGTTCTTAAAATTTGTGGTCACAGAGCTTAAACCTTACATTGACAGCGCCTACCGCACACTGCCCGACAGGGAGAATACAGCCATCATGGGCTCCAGCCTTGGCGGACTGATGTCTCTCTACGCCTATTTAGAGTATCCTGAGGTGTTTGGCAAGGCGGGCTGTGTCTCTACCCACTGGCCTATTAACTACGGCGATAACAACACCACAGGTACTGAGGCGTACGCTGAGCTTATTAAGGAGAGGTGGAGTGAGATTGAGCCGCCTGTAAAGATTTACTTTGACTACGGTACTGAGACATTTGACGCAGGCTATATAAACAAGCAGCCTATAATTGATTCTCTATTCCATGAGCTTGGCTACCCTGCTGAGCGTTACTACAGCAGATGCTTTGAAGGGAAGGATCACAGTGAGCGCAGCTGGAGGGAGAGACTATCTATTCCGCTTAAATTCCTGTTTGGGAAGTAGTGTCACTTGGTTTTCCAGGTCTTGTATTGCTCCCACTTGCCTATAACCTGCTTTACATAGGTCACAACCTCAATACCACGACAATAGCCGTATTTGCACACGGAGTCTGTGTAAAACTCCGGCTCTGACTTTAGCAGTATGTAGTGCTCCACATTGCCAAACCACACATCGGGGTCCTTGCCGAACTTACGAGCAAGGGCTCTTGCGTCAAATATGTGGGCAGGGCCTGAGTTATAGGCGGCAAGTGTGAACTTAACCTTTTCATCGGGGTCTGTAACTGTGGGGAAGAGTTTTTCAAGCTTCTTAAGATATTTTGCACCTAAGCGCACGCTGACCTCCGGGTCAAACATCTGCTGCACGCTATCTGCACCTAGTGAGATAGCTGTCTTAGGCATCAGCTGCATAAGTCCGCAGGCTCCGGCCCAGGATACTGTCATAGGGTCAAACTTTGACTCCTTGTACGCTATGGCTGCAAGAAGGCGCCAGTCCCACCCTATCTGACCACCGTAGATTTTGAAAAGGTGGTCATATTGGGATATGCCGTTACTGTTCATCAGCTCTATCTTGTTAGCCTCAGCTATGCTCTGCTCAAAGTAGCGGCGGTAGAGTTTTGCGAACTCCTGATGGTTTTTCTTATCCTCCGCCCAGTTGTTTATATACTCAAGAAGTTCCTCTGAGTTTTTGTTCACTGCCCATGCGGCTCGCTGCGGAAAGCTGATTTTAAGGGAGTAGTCAAGTTTAGGGAACAATGCCTGTGCAAACTTGGCTATATCAGCTGTGGTTACGGTCATTTGAATCTTATGAGTGGCAACCATGCCTATAAGGTCCTCCGATGTGACAGTATCTGCGGCGTAAACTATGTTAATGCCGCCGCCCACCTCATCCTCAAGGTGCTGCAGGCGATGGTCAAACTTGGAGCCTTGACGCACCATGACCTCACGGCCGCGCAAATCAAGCACATCATGTACCATGGAGTCACTTTTACATTGCAGTATCACCTGATTAGAGACTGTCCTTGTACTTGGCCATATACGGCATCTTGTAGGCTATAAGGTCTGCATCGCCGTCTGAAACCATTCTATACATCTCAGACTCACTACCTGCCACCATGATTTTATGGTTCACACCCATCACCTTGGCAAGAGCCTTGCTCATCTCATACTCATAGCCTGCCTCGTTATCTTTGTATAGGAAATATGATGTGGGGCCGTACATAGTGACCACTCGTAGGGTGTCATCGTCCAAAATCTCCTTTAAGTCTCTGACATGGGTGGTGCTCTCTTCACTATCACTGTGCCTTATGCAGGAGGCCAATATCAGCGTTTCTGCCATAACGGACAGGAGTAATATGAAGTTCAGCAGTTTATGAGATTTTTTCATTTTGCGGTCTCTTTTTGCTCCGTAAAAGTAATGATTTAATTTTTTTTGTGCTACATTTGCGGTGGAGAAAAATTAAAAAAGATTCACACACCGCTTAGTTACAATTACGGGAAAATGTTTTTAACTATTCTCTAAACAATCAAAATTCAGTATTTTATGTCAGTAAACAAAGTAATTTTAGTAGGAAACGCAGGTGACGACGCTAAAGTCCGTTATCTGGACAACAACGTGGCAGTCGCCAATTTTTCAGTAGCAACCACCGAGAGAGGTTACACCCTCAACAATGGCACACAGGTACCTGAGCGTACTGAGTGGCATAACATTGTGGCTTGGAGAGGGCTTGCTGAAATTGCCGAAAAGTATGTAAAGAAGGGCACTCAGGTTTACATTGAAGGTAAAATCCAGTCTCGCTCCTATACAGACAAGGACGGCATTAAGCGTTTTGCTTATGAAATTCTTGCGGACAATATGCAGCTGCTGGGTAGGAAATCGGACAGTGCTGAGGCTCCGGCCCCAAGCGCTCCTGCAAAAAAGGCTGCAACAAAGCCAGCCAAGGCAGAATCAGCTCCTTTTGATGCAGCCCCAATTGCACCGGCAGGACAAGAGGACGATCTTCCTTTCTAATGCTTAGTTAATTGTAACGGCGGTAAAAAAGCCTGTCCTCAAAAGGGGCAGGCTTTATTATTTTTTTTGAATTTTTTTAGTCGCAAAAGTTCAATATAAATTCAAATAATTTATCTTTGCAGTTATATAAAATCAAAATAATATGAGACTAATTATTGAACCGGACTACGCCAAGATGTCACAGTGGGCTGCCAACTACGTGGCTGCCAAGATTAACGCAGCAGCCCCTACAGCCGAGAAGCCTTTTATTCTGGGTCTTCCTACAGGATCTTCACCACTGGGGATGTACAAGGCGCTTGTAGAGTTAAACAAAGCTGGCAAGGTTTCTTTTGCCAATGTAATAACTTTCAATATGGATGAGTATGTAGGCTTGCCAGAGGAGCACCCTGAGAGCTACCACTCATTTATGTGGAACAACTTCTTCAGCCACATTGACATTAAGAAAGAGAATGTAAACATACTCAACGGTAACGCCAAGGATCTGGCAGCCGAGTGTGAAAACTATGAGCAGAGAATCAAGGCGGCAGGCGGCATTGACCTGTTCCTTGGAGGCATAGGCCCTGACGGTCACATTGCATTTAATGAGCCGGGGTCATCACTCAGCTCACGCACTCGTCAGAAGACTCTTACCACTGACACCATAATCGCTAACTCAAGATTTTTTGATAACGATGTTAACAAAGTGCCAAAAACAGCTCTTACAGTGGGCGTAGGCACTGTTATGGATGCCAAGGAGGTTCTAATCCTTGTGAATGGCCATGGCAAGGCACGCGCGCTTGCAGCAGCCGTAGAAGGCAGTGTAAATCACATGTGGACAATATCTGCTCTGCAGATGCACCGCAAGGGCATAATTGTATGTGATGACGCAGCCACAGACGAGCTCAAGGTTGGAACATACCGCTACTTCAAGGATATTGAGAAGGACAACCTCTAATCCAGCTCATACATTTGAACAAACATGGCCTGCCCTCTTTTGAGAGCAGGCTTCTTTTATTTGAAAATCTTAACTTTCATCCCTAATTCTCAATTCTCAACCCTAAACTCTCAATTATTTTAATTATCTTTGTAAGTTTTAAGTAAGTTGCGTAAAAAGCAGGCATGCAATTCAGGGATATCATTGGACAGGAGGAGGTTAAGGCGCTCATAATAAAGAGTGTCAAGGAGGGGCGCATACCCCACGCACAGCTCTACTGGGGCGGCGAGGGTGTTGGCAAACTGGCTCTTGCCCTGGCCACTGTGCAGTACATTAACTGCGAGCATCCCACGGATAGTGATTCATGCGGTGAGTGTGAGTCCTGCAGGCTTATTGCAAAGCTCTCCCACCCCGATGTCCACTTTGTGTTCCCAATAGTGAAGGAGGGCAGCAAAAGCGCCTATTGTGATGACTTTATGCCGCAATGGAGGGATATGATACTCCGTTCACCCTACTTCAACATGCATGAGTGGATGCAGGAGATTAGTGAGAGCGGCAAGATAGGCACCATATACACAACTGAGAGCGAGGCCATAGCCCGCAAACTAAGCCTCAAGAGCCTTAAAGCCCGCTTCAAGGCGGTTATTATATGGCTGCCTGAGCTGATGCAGGAAGCCGGGGCTAACAAGCTGCTCAAACTGCTTGAGGAGCCGCCAGAGGATACTCTTTTCCTACTGGTGAGCGAGCAGCCGGAACGTGTGCTTGGAACCATTGCCTCACGCACGCAGTCACTGCATATTAAGAGCATTGCCGTTGACGCTCTGAGCAGGGTGTTCCCTGCTGACGTGGCAAGGCTCTCAGGCGGTAACTACGTTAAGGCTCGTGAACTTTCAGAGGCGCGGAGTGATGCTGCGGAGATGACATCGCGGTACCGCAACCTTATGCTCAGCGCATTCAGAAAGGATTTGGTGGCGCTGCGTGACATTGCAGATGAGGCGTCAAAGAGCCGCGAGGAGTGCCTGGAGTTCCTAAACTATGCGGCAAGGATAACAAGGGAGACTTTCATAGCCAACCTGTGCAACCCTCAGCTCTGCTACCGTACAGAGAGCGAGGCTGCGTTTATAGAGAAATTCAAGAAGTTTGTGGATGTGACAAACGTGGAACATATAACTGATAACATAACTCAGGCCAGTATGGATATTGAGCGTAATGCTAATATCAAAATTACAGTTTTTGACATGGGCCTGCAGTTATTCACCCTTATAAACAACAAAAGATAGAGTATGGATTACACACTTGATAAAGGCAACAGCCGTCTGACTGCCGCGGGCTGCAAAAGGAGCTCATGGCAGATGCTCAGCGTATATGACTGGCTGGCTGACATCCCTGTTGACAGGGAGACTATGCAGTATGTGGAGGTTCAGTTCAAGAACACCAGAAAGGGATACTACCTGAACTCCACTGAGATTCCTCTGGAGAAGGGGGATATTGTGGCGGTGGAGTCAAACCCAGGGCATGACATAGGCACTGTGACGCTGCAAGGCTACCTTGTGGCTCTGCAGATGCGCAAGAACGGTTATGATCCTACCAAGAGCGAGGTACGCCGTATATACCGCAAGGCAAAACCCGCTGACATTGAGAAGTGGGAGGAGTCAAAGGCCAAGGAGCATGACGCCATGCTGCGCACACGCCAGATAGCCAAAGATTTGAACCTTGACATGAAGATTGGTGACGTGGAGTATCAGGGCGACGGTAACAAGGCTATCTTCTACTATATTGCAGACCAGAGAGTTGACTTCCGTGAACTTATAAAAGTGCTGGCTGACACTTTCCATGTGCGCATTGAGATGAAGCAGATTGGTGCAAGGCAGGAGGCAGGGCGCATTGGCGGCACAGGCCCTTGCGGACGTGAGCTGTGCTGCTCCACTTTCATGACAAACTTCCGCTCTGTGGGCACTAACGCCGCCAGGGTTCAGGACCTTTCAATGAACCCTCAGAAGCTTGCCGGACAGTGCGCAAAACTGAAGTGCTGCCTCAACTATGAGCTTGACAACTATGTGGAGGCTCTCAAGGAGTTCCCTTCAAAGGATATTGTGCTGGAGACCGCCAAAGGGCCTTACTACTTCTTCAAACTTGACGTGTTTGCTCGCAAGATGACATACTCGGCTGACAAGAAGGCGCCTGTAGACCTGCTTGAGATGCCACTTGAGGAGGTGTGGAAGATTATCAATGAGAACAAGAAGGGCAAGAAGGTGAGCGAGATTCAGACATCGGAGTCTAAGGGAGAACCTGAAATAAGCTTTGAGAACGCTGTAGGTGAGGGAAGCCTTACCCGCTTTGACAAGAACAAGAAGAAAAAGAAGCACAAACACCGCCCCAACAATTCAAAACCAACTGACAGCGGAGCTGAGAAACAATGAAAAACCTGCTGAAAATATTGCTGCTGACTGCCGCCGTAGCCTTCATGGCCTCCTGCGGCAGACCAAGCGTTTACAACCAATGTGCGGACACTGACGAGAATGGCTGGCACATGGACTCATGCGTCATATTCAAGCCTGTGATTACTGACACGCTGCACAGGTTCAACATGATTGTGACCATAAGGCACACGGCTGAGTACCCTTATCAGAACTTCTGGATGTTTGTGAGGATAACATCGCCTGACGGTATGATAGCAAGAGAGCCTTTTGAATGCTATCTGGCTGACAACAAGGGGCGTTTCCTTGGCAGTGGAATATCTGTGTATGAGATGCCTGTACTGGTATCAGAGAAAATAACATACCCTCTTGCCGGAGAGTACAAGGTTGAGATATTCCATGGCATGCGTGACACTATGCTAACTGGCGTAAGAAATATATGCCTAACAATGGAGAAGGCTGACTGATGGGAAAGAACAAGCTACAGAAATTTGCGGAGATGGAGACATACAGCAATGTCTTCCAGTACCCTTTTGCACGTCTGCAGGCTGAAGGCGGCTTTTCAGGCAAGGGCAGATGGAGTGAGTTTTTTGGCAACGGCAACCCTATTGTGCTGGAGTTAGGCTGCGGTAAGGGCGAATACACCGTGGGGCTTGCACGGCTCTTCCCCGATAAGAACTTCATAGGCATTGACATCAAGGGTGCCAGAATGTGGACGGGCGCCAAGGAGTCAAACATTGAGGGGTTGAAGAATGTAGCGTTCCTCAGGACTGACATTGAGCTTATCACTGAATTCTTTGCTGAGAATGAGGTCTCTGAGATTTGGATTACATTCCCTGACCCTCAGATGAAAAAGGTGCGCAAACGCCTCACTTCCACCAGGTTCATGGCTCTTTACCAGCAGATAATGAAGCCGCAGGGTATTGTACACCTGAAGACTGACAGCCCGTTCCTATACGCCTACACCACCCTGATGGTAAAGTACAACGGCTATCGTACGCTTATGAGCACTGACAATCTCTACGCATCGGGGTATGATGATGAGATACTCAAAATACGCACTTACTATGAGAGCCAGTGGATTGAGCGTGGCATGAACATTAAATACATAAAGTTTGAATTGAGCCGCAGAGATGAATTCACGGAGCCGCAGGAGGAGATTCCTGAGGATGACTACCGTAGTTTCAACCGCCGTTCAAACTCACTTACAAACAAAAAAGGAGAATAATGGAACTATATCCGAAACTTATTTTAGAGGCTCTGAGCCATGTAACCCACCCTGCCACCGGCAAGAATATTGTGGAGTCTGGCATTGTGGAGGACGACATCAGGATTGAGGGGCGCAAAGTCTCTTTCTCCCTGCTTCTTAAAAGCACTGACCCGCTTGCAAAATCCTTGGTGAAGGCGTCTGAGACCGCCATTCTTACCTATATAGGCCCCGATGTTGAGATTAAGGGCAACATCGCGGTAAAAAGCCCTGTGGAACCGCAGACGGAGAAAGAAGAGCCTCTGAAGGGGGTTAAATACAAAATTGCCATATCATCCGGCAAGGGAGGCGTGGGCAAATCAACCGTGTCAGCGAACCTTGCAATATCACTGGCCAAGGCTGGTTACAAGGTGGGGCTGCTTGACGCTGACATATTCGGCCCGTCAATACCAAAGATGTTTGGCGTGGAGGGTGCCACACCATACGCAGATGAAAACGGCATGATTCTGCCAATAGAGAAATACGGTGTGAAGATGCTCTCAATAGGCTTCTTTGTAAATACTGACAGCGCTATTGTATGGCGAGGCGCCATGGCGTCAGGAGCCATAAAACAGTTGCTCACTGAGGCTGCATGGGGAGAACTTGACTACCTGCTTATAGACCTGCCTCCTGGTACCAGCGACATTCACCTTACGGTGGTTCAGACCATAAAACTTGACGGTGCCATTGTGGTGAGCACACCTCAGCAGGTGGCTCTTGCTGACGCAGTGCGCGGCATAGACATGTTCCAGAATGAGAAGATAAACGTACCAGTGCTGGGACTTATTGAGAATATGGCGTGGTTCACACCCAAAGAGCTGCCAGAAAACAGATACTACATATTCGGCAAGGAGGGCGTAAGCCGTCTGGCCGAGGAGAGAGGTATACGTCTGCTCGGGCAGATTCCTCTTGTGCAGGGCATCTGTGAAGGCGGTGACAACGGCGTTCCAGTGTCGCTTTCAGACACAATTACAGCTTTGGCGTTCGATAATATTGCAAAAAGCGTTGTCTTTCAGTAAAATTTACTATCTTTGCTCTTTAAACATACAGATTTATAATGGCGGAAATAACAACAAAAAAACTACTCGATACTATTGTAGCCGGAATACAGGAACAGAAGGGTAAACGTATAGTGGTGGTTGACCTCAAGAAGACAGATAACTCTGTCTGCTCATATTTTGTTATATGCGAGGGCGGGTCAAACACACACGTGAACGCTATAGCCACAAACCTCAAAGAATACGTACGTGAGGCCATAAAAGTGAAGCCTCTAGCTATGGAAGGGTTTGAGAACTGTGAGTGGATAGTTTCAGACTACATTGACATTATGGTTCACATAATGCAGCGTGAAGCCCGTGAGTTCTATGATTTGGAGCACCTGTGGGCTGATGCAAAACTTAAGGAAATACCAGATTTAGACTAACATGGCAGAGAAGAAACCAGGAAATCCTATAAACAACGGCGGGAGTGGAAAACCAGGAGGCGGATTCAGCCTCACATGGTTCTACATAGCCATAGCCGTAGCACTCATATTCACTATAGCATACGATGACAGCGCTCCTATGAAGGAGGTGCAGTACTCTGACCTTCAGGAATATATAAAGGATGGTTATGTGGATAAGATAGTGGTGGTTACAAACACAAACCAGGCGGAGATAAGCCTTGTGGATGACTCTACAGTCATTTATAATGTGCTTGGCGCCTCCGATGTTAAGAAATACAGCAAGAAGCCGCAGATACAGTCACAGATACCGTCACCTGAGAAACTTGACGATTTTGTGGCCTCAGTGACTGAGAAAAGCGGCCAGAAAATTGACATAAAGTATGAGGAGCGTAAGGACTACGCCTCCACGTTCATCTGGACATTTGGTCCTATACTGGTCTTCATAGCCATCTGGATTATAATGTCACGCCGTATGACAGGCGGTGGCGGCATATTCTCCGTCGGCCGTTCAAAAGCCCAGATAATTGACAAAGGCAACAAGATGAACGTCACATTCAAGGATGTGGCAGGCCTTTCAGAGGCAAAACAGGAGGTGCAGGAGATAGTTGAATTCCTCAAGAATCCTAAGAAATACACAGACCTTGGAGGTAAGATACCCAAGGGAGCACTGCTTGTAGGCCCTCCGGGTACTGGTAAGACCCTTCTGGCAAAGGCTGTGGCCGGAGAGGCTAACGTACCGTTCTTCTCCCTCAGCGGTTCAGACTTTGTGGAGATGTTTGTGGGCGTGGGCGCATCACGTGTAAGAGACCTGTTCCGCCAGGCCAAAGACAAATCACCATGCATAATCTTTATTGATGAGATAGACGCTGTGGGACGCGCAAGAGGCAAGAATCCTGCGTTCAACTCAAATGATGAGCGTGAGAACACGCTTAACCAGCTTCTTACCGAGATGGACGGCTTTGGCACAAACAGCGGCATCATAGTGCTTGCCGCTACAAACCGTGCTGACATTCTTGACAAGGCGCTGCTGCGTGCAGGCCGCTTTGACAGGCAGATAAGCGTAGATCTTCCTGACGTACATGAGCGCAAGGAGATTTTTGAGGTTCACCTCAGACCGCTCAAATACGCTGAGAATCTTGATATTGACCTTTTAGCCAAACAGACACCTGGTTTCTCAGGCGCCGATATAGCCAATGTATGTAACGAGGCAGCCTTAATAGCCGCCCGAAGGGACAAGAAGGTGGTTGACCGCCAGGACTTCACAGACGCTGTGGACCGTATCATCGGCGGACTCGAGAAAAAGAACAAAATAACCACTGCAGAAGAGAAACGCGCCATTGCCATTCACGAAGCAGGACACGCCTCTGTAAGCTGGCTGCTTGAATATGCCAACCCGCTTGTAAAGGTTACAATAGTGCCACGCGGCAAGGCCCTTGGTGCAGCATGGTATCTGCCAGAGGAGCGTCAACTGACCACCACAGAGCAGATGCTTGATGAGATGTGCGCCTTGCTTGGAGGCCGTGCGGCAGAGCAGGTGGCACTTGGCAGAATATCTACCGGAGCATTAAATGATCTGGAGCGTGCCACCAAGATGGCCTACTCCATGGTGGTATACTACGGTATGAGTGAGAAGCTCAAGAACATAAGTTACTTTGACTCAACACAACAGGATTACTCATTTACCAAGCCTTATAGTGAGACCACATCTGAGATTATAGACCAGGAGATAAAATCCATAGTACAAAGTCAGTTTGACCGTGCCGTTAAGATTATTAGAGATAACTTAGGACGCCATGCTGAACTGGCTTCAATTCTGGTGGAGAAAGAGGTCATATACGCAGATGACGTGGAACGTATCTTTGGTGCAAGGCCTTGGAAGACACGCATGGATGAGATAACAGAAAATAAACAATAGGAGAGATGAGCAACCTACTTACGAGAACAATAACAGGTGTGATTTTTGTGGCTGCTGTGATAAGCAGCATACTGTTTCAGGAGCAATATTATACATTCACTCTCCTGTTTTCAGTATTTAACATCCTGGCTCTTATAGAGTTTTACGGGATAATCAACGCCAAGGAGAATGTATGCGTCAACACGCCGTACATGGTGTTCTGCGGCACACTTCTCTACTTTGGATGCTTCTGGTGCAGCAACTTCAACTCAGACCCTAACAGGATTACCGGATTTGTTATTCTTATTGCTTTCATACTCTCTATAATAATATTGATTATCAGTGAACTTTACAGAGGCAAGCCCCACCCCACCTACAACCTGGCCTTTTCAATTTACGGTCAGACTGTAGTGGCTCTGCCATTTGCTGTGCTAAACTTCATAGCAAGGGACACATTCCACCTGCTTGCACTCTTTGCATTCATCTGGCTGTTTGACACAGGCGCCTACCTGTTTGGAAGCACATTTGGCAAACACAAGATGATTGAGAGAATATCACCAAAGAAATCATGGGAGGGCGAGATTGGTGGTGCGCTTACAACAATAGGCGCAGCCATAGGCTACTCCTTCTACATTGACCAGCCTTTGTGGCAATGGGTTGTATTCGCCCTTATAGTGGTTATATTCGGAACATTCGGAGATTTGTCAGAGTCCATGCTCAAGAGAGCATCGGGACTTAAAGATTCAGGAACCATTCTGCCAGGTCACGGAGGTATGCTTGACCGCTTTGACAGTATGCTTCTGGCTGCTCCTGTGATTTATATTTATGTTGAAATTCTAAAAGCTGTTTCATAATATGGTAAAGATACACAAAGAGGGGCGCAACATGCTCCTGATACTGCTGTTTGCCCTTATAATCCTGAACGGTGCGTTATTCTACGTATCAAGTTCTGTAATTATTACCTCAATAGTGGCTGTGCTGTCAATTGTGGTTTTCATATTCTTTACATACTTTTTCAGAATATCAAACCGCATTCTCATTGCTGATGACACGTATGTGATAGCGCCTGCTGACGGCAAGATTGTGGTTATTGAGCCTGTTATGGAGAATGACTATTTCCATGAACAGAGAATGCAGGTGAGCATATTCATGAGTGTGTTCAATGTACACGCAAACTGGTTCCCTGTGGCTGGCAAGGTGCTGCACTCTTCTCACCAGAGCGGCAGAAAGATGGCCGCATACCTGCCTAAATCAAGCACAGAGAACGAACGCTCATCAATAATCATTGAGGCCAAGAACGGCCAGCAGATACTTGTACGCCAGGTGGCGGGTGCGCTTGCACGCCGTATTGTGACCTACGCAAAGGAGGGAATGGAGTGCCACATTAACCAGCAGCTTGGTTTTATAAAATTTGGTTCCCGTGTTGACATGTATCTGCCAATGGATGCAGAGATACTTACGGAACTGCATGAAGAGACAATAGGTAACGAAACAATTATAGCGAAATTAAAACATCAAAGTGCCGAAAGCTTAGATTGATTTTAATTTCAAAATATGTTAGTAAAAACTTATGGCGCGGCGGTGCAAGGCATCGGCGCAACTGTTATTACCATTGAGGTCAACATTCTCACTGGTGTCAAGTTCTTTATGGTGGGTCTCCCTGATGTTGCCGTAAAGGAGAGTCATGAACGTATCCTGTCTGCCTTTAACCACACAGGATACAAGTTTCCAAGAAAGCAAGTCATAGTGAATATGTCCCCTGCGGATATCCGCAAGGCCGGCTCATCATACGATTTGCCTATAGCAATGGGCATTCTGGCGGCTGCAGAGGAACTGAACGCTGACAAGCTGAATGACTACGCCATTATGGGAGAACTATCACTTGACGGCACCATAAATCCAATCAAAGGTGTCCTCCCTATTTCCATAAAGGTTAAGGAAGCTGGTTTCAAGGGGCTTATTATCCCTATTGAAAACGCCCCTGAGGCGGCTGTGGTTGAAGGCCTTGAGGTCATTGGCGTTAAGGAACTTGATGAGGTTATAGGATTCCTGAACGGATATCTGGACATCAAACCGTTCAAAGCACTCTCCTCACCTTCAGGAACTGAAAGTGACACAAACTCAATGCCAGACTTCTCCGATGTCAGAGGCCAGCAGACCGTGAAAAGAGCACTTGAGGTGGCTGCGGCCGGAGGCCATAACATCATTCTCATAGGACCTCCCGGAGCCGGCAAGTCCATGCTGGCAAAGAGAGTGCCGTCAATACTTCCGCCCCTCACAAACGAGGAGTCGCTTGAAACCACTAAAATACACTCTGTGGCGGGAAATATCACAAGCGGGACATCGCTGCTCCGTTACCGCCCGTTCCGAAGCCCGCACCATACAATATCAGATGTGGCGCTTGTGGGTGGAGGCTCCTATCCGCAGCCTGGAGAGATAAGTTTGGCGCATAACGGGGTGCTCTATCTTGACGAGTTGCCAGAGTTCAAGCGTTCTGCACTTGAGGTGCTGCGCCAGCCTCTTGAGGATAGAAAAATTACTGTTTCACGAGCAAACAACACCGTGGAATATCCTGCCAGTTTTATGCTTGCAGCTTCAATGAACCCCTGCCCCTGCGGATACTACGGTTCTCCATATAAGGAGTGTACCTGCACTCCAGGTGAGGTGAAACGGTATATGAATAGAATTTCAGGTCCTCTCATGGACCGTTTTGACATACAGTGTGAAATATCCCCCATCCCTTTCACTGACCTTGCAAAGAAACCGAAGGGGGAAACTAGTGCTGTAATAAGGGAGAGGGTGATTAAGGCACGAAAGATTCAGGATGATAGGTTTAAGGAGTATAACGGCATTCACTGCAACGCCCAAATGACCGAGCGCATGCTGCACCTGTTTGCAGAGCCGGACCCAGCCTCAATGAAGATGCTTGAAACAGCCATGGAGCGTCTCAAGCTTTCAGCCCGTGCCTACAGCCGCATACTTAAGGTGGCTCGCACTATAGCTGACCTTGAAGGCGAGAACCAGGTGCAGGCACGCCATATAGCGGAAGCTATAGGTTATAGAAGTTTGGACAGGGAGGACTGGGTGTAGTGAGAGGCAGGATTATAGATCATCATCAAAATCATCATTGTCATTTCTGTCACCATCCTTCTTCTCCTTGCTTTTGGATTTCATATCTCCAAAATTATAGGTGAGTGTAAGGCGGTAACTTCTGTCACATGATGTTCTGTAGCTCTCCTGATGAAAGTTTGTGCTCTCCGTAATGGTGTGCCCCTTTTTACGTGAGTCAAGCACGTCTTTTACTGTGAAACTAATAGATAGTTTTTTCTTCAGGAAATTGGCTTTTATTCCCAAATCCATTCCGTAGCTTTGATCTACAGTGCCTTGTGCCACTATACGTGGTGAGCTGTAGTAGGCGCTTACTTGTGCTGACAGGTTGCTTATTATCTTCACGTTTGCATTTATACGTGCATTCCAAGAAAAACTGTCAGTGCGTTTGATGTTGTACTGTTCATTTGCTCCAAGTTGATAGTAATACGCCGATATAGTGGTTGTTAGGTCAAGATAGTTCTTGAAGAGCCTGTTTTTTGCCACTATCTCCGCACCTGCATTCTGGCTGTGGGTGATGTTCTCATACGTGGTCTCCATAACGTTGGTGGTGATAAGGCGGCTTACCTGCTGTATCACATTCTCTGTGTAGTTATAGAAAAGGCTTGCGCTTAGTGAGTGCATCTCCCAGTCTTTAAGATAGTTAAGTTCCACTACATTGCCAAATTCCGGCATGAGCCATGGATTTCCATGACGCAAGTTTGATGGATCGCTGCGGTCCACAAAGCTGTTAATACGGTTTCCCCTTGGACGGTTTATGCGGCGTGTGTAGCTTAGCTGAAGTGTGTTTGATTTGCCTAAGTCAAAACCAAAATATACTGATGGAAACGGCTGAAAGTAGCTGCGGTGAAACTCGTCTTTTATTGATTTTGCATTAGTTATGGTCTCCTCGCATCTGAGCCCTACCTGTAATGAGAACCAGTTGAACTTGGCTGCATAGTTTATGTATGCTGCATACACCTGCTCCGAGTAGTTAAACGGATTGTATTTGCTAAAGTCTTCCTCTTCCCTGTTTTTTGTAAAGATGGAGTCGTAAGTGTGGTCATAGCTGTCAGAAAACTTGATGTCTGCCTTTAACCCAGCCTCTATTTTGTGGTCTTTTGCCACTTTATTCATGTAGTCTATCTGAGCTGATGCGTTGTTTGCTTTGCTATCAAGTGTCTGGCGTTGGCGGACCTTGGCATCGGGGATGGGAGTAAGGTCTGGCTGATAGGCGTTTGTGAAATAACGGCTCTCTGAGTTACGGATTTGCCCGTTGTAGTTCACCGATGCGCTGATATCATGTATATCTTTTATAAACGAATGCTTGTAGTTAGCGGTAATATCATAGAAGGCAATCAGACCGTCTGTACCGGTAATGCGCTCACGAGTTTTTGTAACTGTTTGTTCTGCATCCAGGTCTGTATAGTTAATATTACCTTTATTTCTGGTTCCGCCCATCATACCGTAGGCTGTGACGCCAATCTCATCAACAGTGGTTATGTTATAGTTGAACCCTGCACGCAGAAATCCGTTAAGCCTGTGGAACGCACTTTTGCTATCCTGCTTCAGATATGTGGTCTCCATGTCAGTAAAATTTTTGCGGTCAAGGTGAGAACCTCTGTCACGGCGGTTATAGCGCAGGTTAGAGTTAAGGTTAAAACTCCATTTGCTTTCATTGTATGTAAAGTTTAACCCTGCCTGACCACCTGGGTATGGAGACCCTTCGCGGTGTATGGCACCAGCTGTCACACTGCCAAAGTAGCCTTGCTGACCGCCCTCTTTCATTACTATGTTAATTATACCGGCGTTACCCTCTGGATTGTATTTGGCTGATGGGTTTGTTATAACTTCCACACTTTTTATGGCATCTGCAGGTAGCATCTCAAGTATCTGACCCTTGTCAGTGTCTGTAAGTCCTGAAGGCTTGCCGTTAATCCATATCTCCACCGATGAGCTGTTTCTAAGGCTTACGTTACCCTCTGTGTCAACATCAACAGAGGGAATGTTTTCAAGTATTTCCGCCGCCGATGCGCCGTCACCCACAATACTCTGGTCCACATTAAACACTCTCTTGTCAATGTCAAGTTTCATGCTTGAACCTTGTCCAATGACCTCAACTTCAGCTATTTGTTTTGCGTCTTCAGTGAGCTTCACTGTGCCTATCCGAATGTGCTTAAGCACTGGCGTGGATGCTACATCTTTGCTATATGTGGTGTATCCTAAAAATGTGGCCTTAAATGTGTACTTCCCATCTTCAGCGTGTAGTTCAAACATACCGTCTGCATCAGAAAAACCGCCTGTAACTGGTTCTGAAGAGCCCTGCTTGTATAGGGCTACGTTCACAAAGTCAAACGGCTGATTGGTGGTCCCGTCAAGTATGCGCCCGCTAACGGTCATATTACCTGCGATGGCAACAATGTGCACCAAAGTGGTAAGTATGAGTAATATTGTTTTTTTCATAAAAAAAGGTGGGTGCCGTAAAAAAGTCATTCTGAATGATGTGCAATGTGAAAAACGCTTTGCTTCATTCAGAATGACGTTAATTAACTGTCAACTGTCAATTAAAGAACGGTGTTCCAGTTATGTATGTCCTCCTCATCGCCGTATTGTATGGCACGGAGTTTCTTGTAAAGCATTGTGCTTACTGGGCCTGGCTTACCATCCTTGGAGAATACGTATGACTTGTTATTGTCAAGGTCATCAAGGCGTGATATAGGGCTAATAACAGCTGCAGTACCACATGCTCCTGCCTCCTCAAATGTAGGAAGCTCGTCCTCTGCTATAGGACGGCGTTCAACCTTCAGTCCAAGGTCCTCAGCAAGCTGCATAAGGCTCTTGTTGGTAATAGAAGGTAGAATGGAGGTTGACTTAGGCGTTACGTATGTGTTATTCTTAATACCAAAAAAGTTTGCAGCACCGCACTCGTCAATGTACTTCTTCTCTTTTGCATCAAGATAGAACTCTGATGAGTAACCTTTTTCATGAGCCTCCACATGAGCCCTGAGGCTTGCGGCATAGTTTCCACCCACCTTGTAAATACCCGTACCAAGAGGGGCTGAACGGTCATACTTACGGGTTATAACGTAAGGAGTTGTTGCAAAACCACCCTTGAAATATGGGCCAACAGGCGATACAAAGATTATGAATAGATAATCATTAGCAGGGCTTACACCTATTTGAGGAGTGTAGCCAAAGAGAACAGGGCGTATATAAAGTGCCGCACCGCTCTCGTATGGAGGAATGAACTCAGCATTCTTCTTTACAACCTCAATAACAGCCTCCTTAAAACGGCCCTCCGGCAGGCGTGGCATGCAAATACCGTCACAAGATGAATCCATACGTTTTGCGTTCTCCTCTATGCGGAAGATACGTATCTTGCCGTCTTTGCCACGGAATGCCTTCATACCTTCAAAAGCCTCCTGTCCGTAATGCAGGCAAGTTGCTGCCATGTGCATCTGTATATACTCGTCTGTGTGCCACTCAAGCGCACCCCAACTGCCGTTGTGATATTCACAACGTACGTTGCCGTTTGTCTTCATGTAGCCGAATCCAAGTTCGGACCAGTTTATCTCTGCCATAATATTAGAATTTATGATTGTTTATGTTAAAAATACGTGCAAAGTTACAAATAAATTATTTTATAGCAAGATTTTTATTATCTTTGTATTTCATACCCCTAAAATGAGATGAATCAGAGAACACAAAAGATAGTCAGAATATTATTATACCCCGTAGGATGGATATATTCCATGGTGGTGGCATATAGGAATCATCTTTTTGACAGACACGTCATTAAAAGCAGGCAGTTCCGTACAGCCACCATAGTTGTAGGTAATATCACAGTTGGAGGAACAGGTAAAACACCTATGGTGGAGTACCTAATCAGGCTGCTAAGAGGCAAATACTCCCTTGTGGAGCTGAGCCGCGGGTATGGAAGAAAGACCAAGGGCTATATAGAGGCCACACAAGGGGTTAACGCCGCCCAAATAGGAGATGAGGCGTATCAGATTTACCGTAAATTCCCCGATGTCAGGGTTATTGCAGACGCAGACCGTTGCCATGCCATTCAGACAATTGAGAGCAAATACCCTGAAACTGACGCAATACTGCTTGATGATGCATATCAGCACAGATATGTAAGCGCAGGCCGTACAATACTCCTAATAGACTACACAAGGCCCATTATGGAGGATAAGATTCTCCCTTACGGAAACCTGCGAGAATCTGTATCCACCAGATTTAGGGCTGACATCGTGGTGGTCACCAAATGTCCTCCTGAGATGACAGCCTTCAATGCGCGTGAAGTAAAGAACAGCCTTGAACTACACGCCTTCCAGGATTTGTTCTTCACTACAATGAGCTACTCCGCCCCAAGACTCATAACAAGCGGTGCACAGCTTGACACCCTTGAGGGCAAATCAGTGCTTTTAATCACCGCAATTGCCCATCCAGGGCCACTTATGGAGTATCTTGACGGAGTCTGCTCCAATGTTCAGAAGATGCTGTTTGAAGACCATCACAGGTATGTCATGGATGACGTAAACCGCATGACCCGCACTTTTGATGACATGGAGAGCGATGACAAGTGCATAATCACAACTCCTAAAGACGAGGCAAAACTGGTGTCACTTGATATTCCTGACTACATTCTTAACAGAATCTATGTCCTTGATGTGAATGTTGAGTTCCTGTTTGACGCAAAAGCAGAGTTTGACAAAAAGATAACAGAGTATGTTGAAAAAAATAAAAGAAACAGC
>ONBO01000070.1 GCA_900316125.1 uncultured Bacteroidales bacterium
CTACTGCGTTAGCACCAAATGCACAAACTGATGTGCAAAACACTATAACAAAAGCAGTTATAGATAAGTAAAAACGTTTCATAAACTATTGAATTTCTTGATGGCGCAAAAGTATAAACAAAATTCACATTTATTAACATAATGTTAACAAATGTGAATTTAATGTGAAATATTTTAACATTTATATTACATAGCTGTAACAAAATATTTTTTTAGATTACTACTTGCCTGAATTTTTACTAATCCACAGTCCGCTTAAAAGATGAGTGAGGTATATATCAAGAGCGCAGCACCCTCCTGTTAAAACAATACCATATACTCCGGCGGTTACATATGCACATATAGTAAAAGGAATTGTTGCGCAAAGTAACATATTTGGAAGAAGCACCGCCATACCAAAAAAGCCTGCACCGCATAAAGCACCTACAACAGTTCCTACGCCAGCACCTACAATTGTATATTTGAACAAGTTCCAACCTTTAGCACCTTGGATACAGCCATACATGTACCCTACTACACCACCAACTACAACACCCACCAAAGCTCCAATAGCCAGTGCTAACAATACACTTTCTCCATTTGGATCAAAATATTTCTGCGGGTTGCCGTAACCATATAGATAACGGTTGTAATTAAGCCAGAATGCAGGTGTCTGGATAAGTGGGTCAACGCTCAGGAACATACCAAGCATAGAGTCATACATACGGCCGTTCATATTTATAAGGTCAAGACCGTCTATGTGCTCGTGACCTGTGTAGCCTCGGTTGTTAAATAGACTGGTGCGGGTGTCCTTCTCAGCCCAGTTATCAGGGTTCAGACGCGCTCCCCACGGATCATACGCATAACGCTCTATCACATTACCATCTGCATCTGCAGTGGCCACTATGGAGCCAAGACGGTCTGTATAATTATAGTAAAGTTTCTGCTCACCCGCCTTCTCCACCATCATGGCGCCGCCTGGCAGGTAGCAGAACTTGGTAACATTTCCATGTGGATCTGTAACCTCCTCATAGTCACCAGCGTAGTAGCGGGTGGTTTTACCCTTCTCTGTGGTATATTCTGTCTTTATCCTATCTTCATTTACACTGTAGGTAATGTCATAACGCCTGTCTCCCTGGTTTACACTCTCCACCTTGCCAAATTTGGTGTAGGTGATGTTCTGGTCATCTCTTGACATGGCGCTTGGGACCCCGCTTATAGAGCTGACGGCATGAGGATGATATGCATCATCGTATGCAAGCAGCACATCGCCGAGGCCGCTGCGGCTTATCATATTGTTAGAGTTATCATATTTAATCTTATCTGTAACAACTGGCTTTGCCATGCCTGCGCTGTACGCCTGCCACTCTGCAAGGCGGTTAAGTTCATCATACGTGTAGAGGCACTTCTGACCGCTCAGATTGTCTAAAAACTGAGTCAGATTACCCTTGGCATCGTAAGCGTAATAGTGGTTAATCGTGCCGTCGCTCATCTTTGATGTCATACGGCCTGCTGTATCAAATGTATATGCGGTAACCTTGCCGCCACGGCTCTCCTTTAGTATATGCCCCGATGCATCTGCGTCAAGAGGTTTGTATATTTCACTGCCGTTCTTGTCTTTAGTCATGGCAAGAACGCCGTTCTCATCATACACGTTCTCTATATAGTACCCCGATGGATAAGTTACACGCTGTTTGAGGCCGTTCTTATCGTATGAAGTACTGCACACAAACTCCTTGCCGTCTATCTTATCCACTGTTTTTAGGATTCGGTCATATTTGTCATACTCGTAGCTCTGTGACACACCGCCTGCCATAGTCTTCTGTATTAGGCGGTTCTGAGAGTCATACATATAGTTAGTAGCCATACCGCCACAGTTCATCTGCATCAGAAGACCCTCCGGGCTGTATGTATAGTAAGTCTTAACCAAACTGCCTTTACCTTGCCTCTGAGTTGACTCTGCAATTTCACCAAAGGCATTAAACACCTTTTTCACAGTTCCGCCGTCAGCCTCACTTACCTGCGTACGGTTGCCCTGCTTGTCATACTCCATATAGACTAGCGCACCTCCTTCAGGAGTGGCTGTCATCATCTCTCCTGTGGGATAATAGGAGTAACGCACACTTTTGCCGTTAGTGTTTACAGACTCAATCCAGCCTTCCGGCGTCATTACCTTTACCACCTTGTCCCCATTCAATGTCATGGTGGTGCAAAGACGGTTGTAAGAGAACTGCATCTCACCCTCGGCTGTCAGAATTTTCACTGGACGGCCAAAATCATCGTAAGTGTACTGCTCAGCCCATACAGATGGAGTCTGCTCGTATGATGGCATTGAAACACGGCTTACAGTGCCGTCAGCAGCAACAGCTACGCCAAATTCTACTGCAGTGCCTTGCACTTGTTCTTCACTGGTCAGCAATGTCCCCGTCTGATTGTTGACGATGACACTGAAGTCCTTGAAGTCAGCTGCAACAGCACTTTGGCTCATTCCCAACATGGCAAGAATGAGACAGACAAAAGGTCTTAAGTACTTGTTTGTCATAAAAACACGATTTAGTTAGTATAATACTTTATGATTAGTTCCAATAATCTGTGGCAAAGTTACGAAAAAGACCTCTATATACCTTATTAATAATAATGCTTTCTCACGTAATCGTTTACGATGTGCTTGAGCCTATGGTTATAACATAAGAAATAACTCCCTATAAAGTAAATTCAGTGAAATCGATGACCAAATTCAGTGAATTTACCGACCAAATTCAGTGAATTTACTAAGCAAATACAGTGAGTTTTGTTGATATAGTCTCGAGCAAAAGAAAAGAGAGGCTCAAAGCTGAGCCTCCCTCGAAATCTTCTTCAAAGGAAGAACTATTTGATAACCTTAGAGGTAACAACCTGTCCGTTGGCCATATGCTCCACACGAATATTAACTCCACGCTGAGGCTCTGCCAAGCGACGACCGTTCA
>ONBO01000027.1:0-21533 GCA_900316125.1 uncultured Bacteroidales bacterium
CGAACTATACTTCTGGCTTCTGCTCCTTCCAATTGAAATTACAAAATACGCAGTAAAAAGAATTGAAATCGGGCTCAACAAACTGCGTCCAACAGCAGAGGAGGCAAACCCTAACAAGCGTTTCATAAATAACCGCTTCTACAAACAGCTGCTTAAGAACAAAACTCTTGCAGAGTATGTAGAGAAGAAGAAGATAGGCTGGGATGAGGACAACGAGTTTATCAAGGCCATATATGAGGAGATTGCTGAGAGCGATGTGTACAAAGAGTATATGGCAGCGCCTTCAAACAACTATGAAGATGACAAGATGCTGTGGCGCAAGCTCTACAGAAAGGTGCTTGCAGTATCAGAAAATCTTGATAGTCAGCTTGAAGACATGGACATCTACTGGAATGATGACATCGAGACCGTGTTAAGCTTCATAGAAAAGACTATAAAGCACTTTACCGAGGAGAAGGGAGAGGAACAGGAGCTCATTCCTATGTACCGCGATGATACAGACCGCACATTTGCAGAAGAGCTGCTCACCGCTACTGTCACGAACAAGGATAATTATACAAAGATGGTTGTAGAGACGGCCAAGAACTGGAATGAGGACCGCATAGGAGCAATGGAGATGGCCATACTTATTGTGGCGCTTGCAGAGATAACCACATTCCCGGCCATACCTCTTAGCGTATCACTTAACGAGTATATTGAGATAACAAAGTTCTACTGCAAGGCTGATAGCAAGAACTTTGTGAACGGCGTGCTTGACGCCATAGCCTCACGCCTCAAAAAAGAGGGCAAACTGCTGAAAGTGGCAGTAGTAAAATAATGTAATACAAACTAAAAATTATAAATTATGAACACAATTCTTTTACAGGCAGCCGCAGCACCAAACGGCACCGGCACATACAGCACACTTATAATGCTTGTGCTTATCTTTGTAGTATTCTATTTCTTCATGATTCGTCCACAGATGAAAAAGCAGAAGGAGATTAAGAAGTTCCGTGACAGCATCAAGGAGGGTGACAAGGTTATCACCGCCGGCGGCATCTACGGAAAAGTTAAATCTGTAAAACCTGACACCATCATACTGGAGATATCAGAGGGTGTTAAGATTACAATTGACAAGGGCTCTGTATACGCTTCTGCAGCAGACACCGCTGCTGACGCATCAAACACAGTAACAGCCGAGAAGAAGTAAATGAACAACGAAAAGTTTATAGAGACACTCAAAGAATTAGGGAGGAAAGCCAAGTCATTTGTTTTTTCAACAAACATCTTGATTTTCCTCTTCTTTGTGGCCATTGCCGTTGGCTTCTGGATCTTTGCATCGCTGAACAAGACGTATGAAGACCGAGTCACTATAAACATAAAGTATATTAATGTCCCCAACGATGTAGAGTTTTCAGCAGACCTCGCCACCTCAATAGATGTCAAGCTGAAAGACAAGGGGAACATTCTCATAGGCCTCTGGCGTAACGAGTCAGACTCACTTGTTTTTGACTTTGCGCAGCACCCTGAAATAGCAAAGTCCAAGAAGGTTTCATTTCCTACGGCCGCACTGTTTGAGAAGCAGCTGCGAGCCAAGATGCCAAGCACCACAGTAATTGTGGACTACTCACCTGATGACATAGTTATAGAGAAGGGCGTGCTCAAATCAAAGAAGGTGCCTGTAAAACTGCAGCGCAGCGTCACGTGCAATGACCAATACTGCATAAGTGACTCATGCACAGTGGAGCCGCAGAAGATTACAATCTACGCATCGCAGGAGCGCCTTGACACAATTGACACAATATGCACATCACTCCTCATTGCCAAAAACCTTTCTGACACACTGCGCACCACTCTGCGCCTCAACATTCCGTCACAGGTTAAGACAGACCACCCTCAAGTGGATGTAATAGTTCCTGTTGAAATCTACATTGAAGGCTCAGTCAGCGTGCCTGTAAAGGTCATTAACGTGCCTAAGCAGTACAAGGTGAAGACCATTCCAAGCGAGGTGACGGTAAAGTATAATGTAGGCAAGAGCCGTTATAACAAAGTGACACCAGGAGGATTCAATATCTGCATTGACTATGAGGACCTTATAGACAGCAACTCCAAGAATCTGTTCCTCATGGTTAAGAAGGTTCCAGACGGAGTTATAAACTACAAGCTCAGCCCTGAGAGCGTTGAATATATAGTCTACTAATGGTTATTGGAGTTACAGGCGGCATAGGCAGCGGAAAGACATACATCTGCAAACTGCTTGAAATAGCGTCCCTACCCGTTTTTTACAGCGATACTGAAGCCAAACGCATCATGGATGAGGACTTCAGCGTTAAAACCGCCATCACTGAACTGCTTGGCGAGGAGGCTTACACTGTGGTTGCCTACACCGAGGACAGCGTACCCGTGGAGAAACTTGACAGAAAGTTTGTGGCCAGGAAGATTTTCTCAGACCCTGATTTGAGAGCGAAGATGAACGCCATTGTCCACCCTGCTGTGTTTAAGGCATTTAAAGTGTGGCAGGAGAAGCAAGAGTCAAACGTAACCGTTATTGAAAGCGCCATTTTATTTGAATGCGGGCTTGATAAATATGTAGACAAGACTATAGTGGTGGCAGCTCCCGTTAATGTGAGAATCAAGCGCCTTAAAGAGCGTGACAATATGAGCGACGAGGAGATAGAAAAGCGTATGGCGTCACAGTCTGATGAGAGCAGCAAACTGCGCCGTGCAGACATAATAATAAAAAACGGGCAAGATGATGACGTGAACCGTCAGATCTTTGCCCTGCTTAAATCAATCCAGGAGGAGCTTTTCACTCCAGCCCCTACTGTCTTACCTTGTAGCGACAACTGAACTTCCCCTTTGTAAGCGCCTGCAGTTTCTTGGAGATGAACTGCTTGCGTATGAGAGAAATCCTATCTGTGTATACATGACCTTCAAGATGGTCATACTCATGCTGAATGGCACGAGCAGGGAACTCAGAGAACACCTCTGTGTGCTCATTCCAGTTTTCATCAAAGTAATTTATCTTTACTGACACTGAGCGGCGCACATTCTCAGAGAGGCCTGGAAGGCTCAAGCAACCCTCTTCGGCAGTCTTCTCATCATCACTATACTCAATAATGGTAGGGTTAATGAAAACCTTCTTGTAGTCCTTGAACTCTGGGTTATCCTCTGCAAGTGGAGAGAGGTCTATAATGAAAAGACGTATTGAAAGACCTATCTGCGGAGCAGCCAGACCAACTCCCTCAGCCTTGGTTAGTGTCTTGAACATATCATCAATAAGAGTCTGCAGTTCAGGATAATCCTTGTTTATAGGCTCAGCCACTCTCTTCAACACTGAGTTTCCGTAAATTACAATTGGGTAAATCATATATTTTCCACCGATGTTAAATAATCTTGTAAAATAATAGTTGCACTAATCTCATCCACAAGCGCCTTGTTTGCCCTGTCCTTCTTCTTAAGGCCGGCGTCAAGCATAGCCTTATGTGCCAGAACTGAGGTAAACCTTTCATCGTAGAAGGTGACAGGGATGTCAGGCAGCGTCTTTTTCAGTTTGTCAACAAACGGGCGTATATAGTTCATTGACTCTGACGGAGTGTTTTTTACAGTTTTAGGCAAACCCACCACTATAAGCTCCACCTGATTCTGAGCCACATAGTTTTTCAGAAAATCAAGTACCTGAGAGGCCTCTACAGTGGTTAACCCACCCGCAATAATCTTCAGCGGATCTGTAACTGCAAGCCCCACTCGCTTTTTTCCATAGTCAATTGCTAAAATTCTACCCATTTCGAGTGCAAAGATAAAGAATTTTGTTTAACTTTGTATTTCATACGGATAAACATAATCTTATGAAGATTTTAGTAACAGGCGGAACAGGCTATATAGGCTCTCACACAGTTGTAGAGTTGATTGAGGCCGGGCATGAACCTGTAATAGTTGACAACCTGTCAAACTCCAAGGAGAGTGTGCTTGACGGAATTTATGGAATAACAGGCAGAAAAGTTCCATTTTACAACGTAGACTGCACTGATCTGGAGGCGTTTGGGAGTGTTTTTGAGGCGGAGCCGGGCATAAAGGCCATAATTCACTTTGCAGCCAGCAAGGCTGTGGGCGAGTCTGTGAAAGAGCCTCTGAAATACTACAGGAACAACCTTACAGGCATAATAAATGTGCTGGAGTGCATGAAACGCTATGGAGCAAGCTCCCTTGTATTCTCATCATCATGCACCGTATACGGACAGCCCGAGGAACTGCCGGTTACAGAAGAGGCTCCAATTCAACCTGCACTCTCTCCATACGGCAACACAAAACAGATATGCGAGGAGATAATACGTGACACCGTGAGCTCATGCAACACGCTGCACGCTGTCATGCTTCGCTACTTCAACCCAATAGGAGCGCATGAGTCAGCCCTCATAGGCGAGCTGCCGCTTGGAGTGCCACAAAACCTCATACCATACGTAACCCAGACCGCAGCGGGCATTAGAGAGTGTCTTACAGTTTTTGGTAATGACTATGACACACCTGACGGCTCCTGCATACGTGACTACATAAATGTGACAGACCTGGCAAAGGCCCACATAAAGGCAGTGGAGAGAATGGAATCTGGAAAGCAGAAGCAGAATGTGGAGGTGTTCAACATAGGCACAGGAGTAGGCACATCTGTGTTTGAGATAATTAAGACTTTTGAAGATGTAACCGGAGTCAAACTAAATTACAAGGTAGGCCCAAGACGTGAAGGGGACATTGAGAAGGTATGGGCTGACGCCTCATACGCAAACAATGAATTAGGATGGAAGGCGGAGAAGGATATGAGAGAGACTCTGGCATCAGCATGGAAATGGCAAACAACATTATAAAAATGAAAAAGACAGCGTTTATTTTACTACTGGCGGTATGCTCCACCATATCAGCATCGGCCGCCGGAAAAAAAGCGGTGGTTGCTAGCGTGTTACAACTGCCGGAACAAGAGGTTGCTTACAATGATGGTATTGCGTATCTGAGAATGGGGAACTATCAGGATGCAGCCACCAAGTTCAGTGCGGCAATAGCAATTGACTCTACATTTGCAAAAGCCTATTACAACAGAGCTGTGGCTCAGTTCAACCTTGAAAGTTATAACAAGGCCATGAGCGACGTTGACAACGCAATTCGTCTGCTTGGTGAAAAGAATACAACAGACTGTCACATTCTGAAGGCTAAGATTTACTATGGAGTGGGAAATATCAGCGCTGCTGTTGATGAAATAAACAAAGCTCTTGAAAATGACCCGAACAACTCTGACGCTCTGCTTGACAAGGCTGCCATTCTGGAGTCAACAGGCAAATACACTGACGCCATAGAGGTATTTAACCAGATAAACTTCACCAAAGGCGGGAACGCACTGACCTACAATGAGTTAGGGAACTGCTACATGGCCATGGGTGAGGATAGCAAGGCATTTGACTGCTACACACAGTCATTTAAGGCTGACAGTACAAACGCCATAGCCAAGTTCAACTACGCCACAGCCCTGTGGAGAATTAAGAAAGACACAGTAAATTCAATACGCCTTATTGACCAGCTCCTTGAGAAGGACGTAACAAACTCTGACTATTATACAGCCAAAGCATTCATTCTCAGCCAGGCAGGAAAGACAGATGAGTCAATAGCAAACTTTGACACAGCCATTGCAAATAACAAGAACATGGCATCGGCGTACCTTGGAAAGGGCAACACTCTTTACAACCAGCAGAAACTTGATGAAGCTCTGAAAGAGTACAACAAGGCTATAGACGCCAACACTAACTACGGCGATGCTTACCTTAACAGAGCCATTGTAGAGGAGGATATGAGAGAGTTTGGCAAGGCGTGCGATGATTTGGAGAAGGCCGCTGAATTAGGAGCCAAAAATGCACAGGAGTATTACACTAAACAATGCAAATAATTATGAAAAAGATATTTATCACAGCACTCTCACTAATTTCAGCAGCAGCACTTGCGGTGGATAGCAAATGCTATCTTATTCCACTTGACAGTCTTAACACCGCTGATCACGAGTACAACACGGTTCTAAACCCGGACAACAACAAAATGGCCTACACATCATCCAAAGTGCTTAACCACGGCTACACCAAGGAGACAGCACTTCAGGCTAAAGGCGAGGGCTTTACATGGGAGAAGGACGCTAAGATGATCGCCCTCAACAAGAAAGTGTCACACATTGACGTAGTGGCATGGAAGAGTGAGGATACAGTATATGCCTACAACGGTAAGAATCAGAGCGGCAGAGTATACATCTACGCAAACAAAGGCGGCAAGTGGACAAAGGTGGGCAAGATGAAGATATGTTCATCAACCATCAAGAAGTCATGTTTCAACGCTGATATGACATCAATCTACTTCTCTACTGAACGCAAGGGAGGTCTTGGCGGACAGGATTTGTACGTAAGTCATAAGAATGAGAAAGGCAAATGGAGCAAACCAGTATGGCTTGGAGATAAGATCAACTCAAAGGGAGATGACATTGCTCCAGAGCTCGTGGGAGACTCTATTCTCTACTTTGCATCAAACGGACGTGAGGGGCTTGGCGGATATGATGTCTACTATAGCCAGATTAAAGACGGTGAGTGGGGTGAGCCTGTGAACGTAGGCGAGCCAGTAAACTCAACCGCAGATGATATCTTCTTCACCAAATCAAATTCAGAGCGCTACGCATACCTCTCTTCTTCACGTGAAGGCGGCAAGGGCGGTTTTGACCTTTATGCAATTTCATACGTGATAGCCAAAGAGATGGCTGATGGTTTCCCATCTCCGCTCAGCATGCTTTCAAACAAACTGCTTGCAGGAATCAACATCCAGAATGAGAGCCTGATAGACACCACCAAGGTGACTCTTCTCAAGGGTATTGTGATGGGTGATGACTCAGTATACCTGAAGGCAAAAGTGGCTCTTTCTGACAACAAGTTAGGTCAGGTTATAGCCACACAGGAGGCTGAGGAGAACGGCGCCTACCGTATAATGATTCCAGGTGGCTCAAACTACGGTATCGCTGTAAGTTACCCTGGCTATCTGTTCCACTCTGAGAACTTTGAACTACCTGAGCAGACTGAATACAAGGAGATAGAGAAGGACATCGTGCTTAAGAAGATAGCCATAGGCAAGAACGTGGCTCTTAAGAACCTCTTCTTTGAAACTAACAAGGCTGATCTTAGTGATGAGTCTATAGTAGAGCTGAGCAATGTTATCAAACTTCTCACCGACAATCCTACTCTGCACATTGAAATTCAAGGACATACAGATAACCGCGGCTCTAAGGCATACAACCAAGGTCTTTCTGAAAGACGTGCAAAATCTGTGGTTGACTACCTGATACAGCACGGCATTGCACCAGAAAGACTTACATCAAAGGGTTATGGTCTGACCAAACCTGTAGCCTCAAACAAGACAGAGGCCGGACGTGCTGAGAACCGCCGTACAGAGCTTCTTGTAACCAAGATATAATAGCGTTAATGGCACCTTATATTTTTAACGTTGAAGATGTAACCAACTCCTGTATCAAATGGATACAGGATTGGTTTTCAAAAAACGGCAACAGTTCCACAAAGGTCATTATAGGCATAAGCGGAGGAAAAGACTCCACAGTGGTGGCCGGTCTACTTGTCAAGGCGCTTGGCAGGGATAGGGTTTTTGGCGTATTAATGCCTAACGGAGAGCAGGCTGACATAGAAGACTCTCACAGTGTGGTGAAGCATCTTGGCATTGAACATAAGGTGGTGAACATTGCAGATGCGTACAAAGGGCTCACAAACGCCTTATCGGGAATGGAGCCTACACCACAATACAAGACAAACACTCCGTCACGCCTAAGAATGGTTACTCTTTACGGCATTGCAGCCATTATGGGCAACTGCCGCGTGGTAAACACCTGTAACCGCAGCGAGGATGTGCAGGGCTACTCCACCCACTATGGTGACAGCGCGGGAGACTTTGCTCCTATCTGCCGTCTCACAACAGAGGAGGTGGTGGCTATAGGTGATTACATAGGGCTGCCACAGAGCCTCACACATAAAGCGCCGTCAGACGGCATGTGCGGCATGACAGACGAGGACAATCTTGGATGGAAATATAGTGAGGTGAACAGTATCATCAGACAAAACGAGCGTGGTGAACACTATGACGCCATAGTGAAACGCTACCATAACATGAAATTCAAACTTGAGATAGTACACTTGCCGGCTTTTGAGCCCGGACTGCCAGACTACTTCAAGGAGGAGTATGGGATTTAAACAAACAATTAACCTTAAAAGAATATGATAGAACAGAACTTCATCAAACTGCTTGAAAACAGTTTCAAGTCAAACTGGGATCTTCCTGCCTACACAAACTACTCCACCCGTCAGACATACACCTACGGGGAGGCTGCCACACAGATAGCACATATGCACCTGCTATTCAGAGAGGCTAACATTCAGCAAGGTGACAAAATCTCACTCATAGGCAAGAACACACCTAATTGGGCCATAACATACGTGGCAGTGGTAACTTACGGTGCGGTTATAGTTCCTATATTACAGGACTTCAACCCTAATGACGTACACCACATAGTGAACCACTCTGACTCAGTTATGCTTTTCTGTAGTGACAAGAACTGGGACAGCCTTGAGGAGGAGAAGATGGAGGACCTGCTTGCAGTATTCTCACTTGATGATTTCCGCTGCATACACCAGCGTGACGGCATAGGCATTCAGAAAATTGTAAAATATCTTGACCCTCTGTTCAAAGAGACATACCCTAACGGTTACAACGCAGACTGTGTATGCTATGCAGACCGTGAAAACCAGGAGCTGGCTATGATAAGCTACACTTCCGGCACCACAGGCTTCAGCAAGGGTGTAATGATAAGCGGGAACGCACTTGCAGGCAATATCACATTTGGAATTGACACCAAACTGCTTGAAAAGGGAGACCGCGTGCTCACATTCTTGCCACTGGCTCACGCATACGGTATGGCGTTTGACTTCCTTACAGCCACATGCGTAGGAGCTCACACCACCCTTCTTAACAAGATACCAAGTCCTAAGGTTCTGCTCAAAGCGTTTGAGGAGGTTAAACCTACAGTTATATTCACTGTACCTTTAATACTTGAGAAGATTTACCGTAAACAGCTTCAGCCTGCACTGGCAAAACGTAGCATGAGACTGGCTCTCAGCATACCTCTGCTTGATGACAAGATTTACAGCCAGGTTAAGAAGAAACTTGACGAGGCGTTTGGCAATGTATTTAAAGAGGTGATTATAGGCGGAGCCCCTCTTAACAGAGAGGTGGAGGATTTCCTAAGAAAGATAAAATTCCGTTTTACAGTAGGTTACGGCATGACAGAGTGCGCACCTCTTATATGCTACGCACCATGGGATGAGTACGTTCCTTACTCTGTGGGCAAACCGCTGCCAAAAATGGAGGTTAAGATAGACTCTGACGACCCACAAAACATAGCTGGAGAGATTCTTGTAAGAGGAGAGAACCTCATGGGTGGCTACTATAAAAACATAGAGGCAACCAAGAGCACATTTGCAGAAGAGGGCTGGATGCGCACAGGTGACATGGGCATTATAGACGCTGACGGCAATGTGTTTATCAAGGGCCGTCGCAAAACCATGATTTTAGGTGCTAACGGACAGAACATCTACCCAGAGGAGATAGAGGAGAAGCTGAACAACCTGCCATTTGTAATGGAAAGCCTTGTAATAGAGAAAGAGGGTAAGCTCTTTGCTCTTGTATATCCTGACTACGAGGCAGTGGATGCAGCCAGCATATCACATGATGACCTTGATCTTATCATGGACGAGAACAGGAAACAGCTTAACTCAATTGTGGGAAGTTACGAAAATGTTTCAAAAATAATACTTTACCCAACAGAGTTTGAGAAGACACCTAAGCGTAGTATAAAACGTTATCTATATACAAATCTGAACGTTAACTCTTGATTTCAGCAAAATTAGCGATTCATCATCGTGTATAATAACGCATTTTTATCGCATAAAATTGTGCAATTATAAAAATAATGCATAACTTTGCACCCGAAATAAAAAACAATTGTTATTTAATTTTAAATTTTACCACAATGAAAAAACTAGTACTTTTTGTTGCTACTATGGTTGCAGTTGCTCTTGCTTCTTGCACATGCAACAATAACGAGAATGAGGCTGCTGAGGCAGTTGAGACAGAGGAAGTTGCTGCTCCTGCTGAAGAGGCTACTATCGTTGACACTATCGCAGCTGTTGTTGATAGCGTTGCCGCTGTAGTTGAATAATTAAACAGTTTCAGTCAACATTCAAAACGGTGGAGCATACACGCCTCACCGTTTTTTTATTCTATTAAACAATGATACAAAGAATACAAACCGTATATCTGCTTATAGTTACAATACTGGGCGTACTGCTATGCCTCTTTCCAGTAGGCAGTGTGACATCGGCTGACGATGATATATTCACACTATCAATGGGCAGCACAGTTCCTTACTCCGCCCTTATTGTCATTATGCCGCTGCTTAGCTTTATCACAATATTCCTATACAAAAAGAGGATTTTGCAAATGAGGCTCTGCAGTTTTAACATAGTGCTTACGGCGCTTACCATAATACTTGGCTGTCTATGGTTTTACCTTGCATACTCTGACGGCTCGCACATTGATATGCAGTGGCCTTGCGTTATAATGCCAATAAACATAATATTGCTCTATCTGGCTGCAAGAGCCATAGGCAAAGATGAAGCGCTTGTACGCTCACTTGACCGTCTGCGCTAAAACATATTAAGAACGGAAATATCTAAAACATCATACCATGAGCAAGAAATTTGCTGAATATCAGAAATTCAACCTATCTGACATAAACAAACAGGTTTGTCAGGACTGGGAGAACGGAAATCTTTTCAAAAAGAGTATAGACACTCGTGAAGGCTACCCTTCATTCATATTCTATGAGGGACCTCCGTCTGCAAACGGTATGCCAGGCATACACCACGTAATGGCACGTACCATAAAGGATACATTCTGCCGTTTCAAGACCATGCAGGGATTTCAGGTTAAGCGTAAAGCCGGCTGGGACACCCACGGTCTGCCAGTGGAGCTTGGCGTTGAGAAGAAACTTGGCATAACCAAGGAGGATATTGGCAAAAAGATTAGTGTGGACCAGTATAACGCTGAGTGCCGCAGTGAGGTTATGAAGTACACCCGTGAGTGGACTCTTCTTACAAAGAAGATGGGTTACTGGGTCGACCTTGACAACCCTTACATCACGTATGACAACAAATACATTGAAAGCCTCTGGTGGCTGCTCAAGGAGCTCTATAACAAGGGATTACTCTATAAGGGCTACACCATTCAGCCTTACTCTCCAGCCGCAGGAACGGGACTTTCAACCCACGAGCTTAACCAGCCTGGCTGCTACAGGGATGTTAAAGACACCACAGTAACCGCTCAGTTCAAAATAAAGGGCGATAAGTTTGGAGACAACGCATACTTCCTTGCATGGACAACCACACCGTGGACTCTGCCATCAAACACAGCTCTCTGCGTAGGTCCTAAGATAGACTATGTGGTTATAAAATCAGCCAACCCTTACACAGGGGCGGAGGCTACGTACATCATGGCAAAAGCTCTCGTTAGCAACTACTTCGGCCCTAAAAAGGCGGAGCCGTTTGAGATAGTTGGCGAGTGCAAGGGCACAGACCTTGTAGGCATAGAGTATGAGCAGCTTATCCCTTGGGTGAACCCGGGAGAAGGCGCATTCCGTGTGATTCCAGGTGACTATGTAACAACAGAAGACGGTACCGGTATAGTACACATAGCTCCTACATTTGGTGCTGATGACGCCTTTGTAGCCAAGAAGGCAGGCGTTCCAGGGCTCTCATTCCCAACAAAGAAGGGCGAGCTCAGACCAATGGTTGACATGACCGGTAAGTTTTTTCTGCTCTCTGACATCGATGATGAGTTTGTAAAAAACAACATAAACACTGAGCTCTACAAGGAGTTTGAGGGCCGTTTTGTAAAGAACGCATACGACCCTAACCTTACAGACAAGGATGAGACTCTTGACATAAGCATCTGCATGATGCTCAAGCAGCAAGGCAAGGCCTTCAAGATAGAGAAGCATGTGCACAACTATCCGCACTGCTGGCGTACAGACAAACCTGTGCTCTACTACCCTCTTGACAGCTGGTTCATAAAGACCACAGCATGCCGTGACCGTATGATAGAACTCAACAAGACCATAAACTGGAAACCTGAATCTACAGGTACAGGCCGTTTTGGCAAGTGGCTTGAGAACCTTCAGGACTGGAACCTGTCACGCAGCCGTTACTGGGGCACACCGCTTCCAATATGGCGCACCGATGACGGAAGTGAGGAGATCTGCATAGGTTCTATGGAAGAGCTCATGGCTGAGATTGAGAAATCAGTGGCAGCCGGAGTTATGAGTGAGAACCCATACAAGCACTTCAAGGTGGGTGATTTCTCAAAAGAGAACTATGCACCGGAGAATATTGACCTGCACCGTCCATATATTGACTCTATAATACTGGTTTCAAAAGACGGCAAGCCAATGAAGCGTGAAACAGACCTTATTGACGTATGGTTTGACTCAGGCTCAATGCCTTACGCTCAGCTCCACTATCCATTTGAGAACAAGGAGCTTATAGACACACGCTCATACTATCCTGCTGATTTCATCAGTGAGGGTGTGGACCAGACACGCGGATGGTTCTTTACACTTCACGCCATAGCAACAATGGTGTTTGACTCAGTGGCATTCAAGAACGTAATATCAAACGGTCTTGTACTTGACAAGAACGGCAACAAGATGTCAAAACGTCTGGGCAACGCAGTGGATCCGTTCGGAGCCATAGAGAAATACGGTTCTGACCCGCTACGCTGGTACATGATGACTAACTCAGCCCCATGGGACAACCTCAAGTTTGACGAAGAGGGCGTGGAGGAGATTTCACGTAAGTTCTTTGGAACACTTTATAACACATACTCATTCTTTGCACTCTATGCAAATGTGGATGGATTCACATACGCAGAACCCGATGTTCCAACTGAGGAGCGTCAGGAGATAGACCGCTGGATACTATCACTGCTGAACACCCTCACCCGTGAGGTGCAGGATGCCCTGGAGAGCTACGAGCCTACACGCGCAGGCCGCGCCATACAGGATTTTGTTACTGAGAATCTCAGCAACTGGTATGTACGCCTTAACCGTAAGCGTTTCTGGGCTGGCAAGATGGACAAGGACAAACTCTCTGCATATCAGACACTTTACACATGTCTTGAGACAGTGTCACTGCTCATGGCGCCTATAGCACCATTCTATGCTGACCGTATATTCCGTGACCTCAATGCAGCTACAGGCCGCCACAATGTGGAGTCTGTACATCTGGCCACATTCCCTAAATACAATGAGGCTATGGTAAACAAGCGCCTTGAGGAGCAGATGGAGCTTGCACAGAAGCTGACATCGCTGACACTGGCACTCAGAAAGAAAGCGGACATAAAAGTACGCCAACCTCTCAGCCACGTAATGATACCTACCACAGTGCAGAACATCAAGGAGAACCTTGAGTCTGTGGCTGACCTTATTAAGGCAGAGGTTAACGTCAAGGAGATTAAGACAGTGGAGGGCTCTGACGGCATACTGGTAAAACGCATCAAGCCAGACTTCAAGAAACTTGGCCCTAAGTGCGGTAAAGCTATGAAGAGCGTGGCAGCCACCCTGCAGGCACTACCACAGGAGGAGATACGCAAGTTTGAGGAGAACGGAGTCTACACCCTCTGCATTGACGGCAACAACATAGAGGTAAGCACTGCCGATGTGGAGATATTCTCAGAGGATATACCAGGCTGGCTCGTGGCCAATGACGGCAACCTGACCATTGCGCTTGACATAACCGTTACAGAGGAGCTGCGTCAGGAGGGTCTGGCCAGAGAACTGGTTAACCGCATACAAAACATGCGCAAGCAGAGCGGTCTTAACATCACGGATAAGATTAATATCACCGTGTGCGCCGATGCAGAATACTGCCGCGCCATAGAAGCTTTTGCGGAATACATCAAGCAACAGGTTCTTGGACTCTCAATAACCACTGCAGACACTCTGGAAGGCGCTCAGGAGTGGGATGTTGACGGCAAGAAAATCAGCGTGAAAATAGAGAAAGCGTGATTTGTTGATAACATTTAACATCCTTTTTGTGCCAAATGCCAAAAATTTTTGCTATATTCGCAGAATAAACCCAAAAAGGCAGTACTATGGCTGAAAAGACACGCTATTCAGACTCAGAGCTTGAGGAGTTCAGAGTCATAATAAATGAGAAGTTGAAACAGGCGTATGCTGATTACGAGCAGCTGAAAAACGCATTGAACAATCTTGACGGGAATGACACTTCTGACACGTCACCTACATTCAAGGTGCTTGAAGAGGGTGCCACCACCATGTCAAAAGAGGAGGCAGGCAGACTTGCACAGCGCCAGATGAAATTCATACAGCACTTGCAGGCGGCTCTTGTCAGAATTGAGAACAAGACCTACGGAATATGCCGTGAAACAGGCAAACTGATTCCAAAGGAGCGCCTCAGAGCAGTTCCGCACGCCACCCTCAGCATTGAAGCCAAGGCCGACGGTAAACGTTAATGTCTAAGCAGAAAAAAGACACTATATTATCAATCATTATTGTACTCATAGTTTTAGTTGCAGACCAGGCACTAAAATTATGGGTACATAGTGCTTTTAAGCTGAATGAGGAGTACGCCATTACAGATTGGTTCCGCCTTCACTATATTGAGAATGACGGCATTGCTTTTGGAATAACCCTCTTTGACAAACGCATCCTCACCATATTCAGGATTTTGCTCAGCACCGCCATTGCGTGGTACATGGCATACTGTATAAAGGAAAAGGAGAGCACTCTCTACATAGCCTGCATAGCACTCATATTTGCAGGAGCCACAGGAAACATAATAGACTGCATGTTCTACGGAACTGCATTTGGCTACGCCCCACTCTTCTACGGCAGGGTTATTGACATGCTCTACTTCCCGCTCATTGAGGGGGACTTCTGGAGCTGGCTGCCGTCCGTGGGCGGAGAGCATTTCATATTCTTCTCACCGATATTCAACATCGCAGACTCAGCCATAACCGTAGGTGTGTTCATCATACTGATTTACGGCATATTTTTCTACAAAGAGGAGGACAAATGAGAAAGTTTGGTCTGCCGAAAATTTTAATCATAGCCGCAGCCATAATACTCACAGGTTGCAGTGACCGCCCCTCATACGTACCGTCAAACAGTGAGATGGCGGATCTTCTTTATGACATACACATAATGGAGTCATGTTTCCGTTGTAACTACGTAAAAGACGTTAGAGAGAAGGCGTTCCTCTACCACTCCATTCTTTCAGACTACAATATGACCTCCGGCCGCTTTGACAGCTGCATTACGTGGTTCTGCAACAACAGAAAGCAGTACAAGGATGTATACAATATTATACAGGCTCGTCTGTCAAAAACAAAGAAGATGATAATGCTTGGAAAATACAGCCTACTCACTGAAGACTATCCAGGTGAATACTTCTACACCACTTCAAATGTCATAGTGAAAAATATGGCCGCACTGGAGTTTATGGGACCTATTAAAAGACTTGACGGCACACTACCAATTCCTGACCCTAATGACTCCATCTATATAAACCTACAGCAGGCAATACCTGAAGTGCCGTACCGTGAAGGGTTCTCAGCAGCTGACTCTACGGCGGAACTCAGCACAGACAATAGCGGTCGCTACCCCTACGTTGAGAGACTCTGACGTGGGCCTGCCTGCCGGATATGAAGGTATCAGCAGCTGACGGCGGCATAGTTTCATAACCTCATCACTCACTCCGTTACCCTCATTACCCATAACCACCACGGCACTGCCGCTAAGTTCAGACTCATATATATTGCTACCGCTCAGTGACGTGCTGTAGAGCTCCACATCGGGGTGAAGGGATTTTAGGAACTGAGGCAGGTCTGTATAGCATACATTAACACGGGCCAGCGCACCCATTGTGGCCTGCACGCATTTGGGGTTATAGACATCAACTGTGCCGTTAGAGCACACCACATTATCTATGCCAAACCAGTCTGCTATGCGGATAATAGTACCCATATTGCCGGCATCCTGCACACCGTCAATGGCAAGAGTAAGAGCGCCTGAGGTCTTTATGCGGGAGAGATCCACACTTTTCATCCTCATTATGGCCAGAACGCTCTGCGGAGCCTCCAGTAGGCTTGCATGGCGCAGCTCGTCATGCGTCACCTCCACCACCTCCTTAGGCGCAGGCGCACCTTGGGGAATAGTATATTCAGGAGTATGCACCAGCAGCTCGCACTCAAATGCGGGCAGCAGATCGTCCACACACTTGCGCCCTTCAGCCACAAAAAGAGAGATTTCATAGCGGTTTTTCTTAGCAGAGAGGGAGCGTATCAGTTTAATCTTATTCTTGCTCAGCATACACTTTCATATTTGAAACGCTAAATTAGCAATATTTTTTGATAGAAAGAGCAAAATATTATATTTTTGCATTTAATTACGCTAATTAGGTATGCGCCGTAGATTTATATTATACATACTTGCATTTTGTGCTGCAACGCTGCTCACATCATGTAACATCACCAAATATGTACCTGACGGCCACTACCTGCTCTACGGTGTAAAGATCAAGAGTGACAACAAGAGCATAAAGTCATACGATGTAGAGCCTTACGTAAGGCAGATGCCCAACACAAAGCTTTTTGACACATTCCCTTTCAACTTAGCCCTTTACAGCTGGTCAAGCCCCGATACGGCGCTTTGGATAAACCGTTTCCTACGCAAAGTTGGTGATGCTCCGGTGATATATGACTCATCCCTCACCCAAGCGTCAGAGGTGGAGATAAAGAAGTACATGGCAAACAAGGGGTATGAGTCCGCCAAGGTGACATCTGATGTCAAGTATAAGAAAAAGAAGGCCAGAGTGACCTACAGCATTGAGTCTGGCAGGCCTTACACCATACGCAACTTCCGCTATGGAGTGGCAGACACAGCCATTAGGCGCATAGTGAGGGCTGACAGCGCCAAGACAGTGATTAAATCAGGGAACAACTTTGACACGGACGTGCTTGAGAGCGAACGCACAAGACTCACGAACCTGCTGAGAGACAACGGCTACTATGAGTTTGACAAACAGTATGTGGGCGTGGTGGCTGACAGCACCGTGGGTGACCATCAGGTGGATCTGATGGTTATCATCAAACCTATGAAACGTCCTTTAGGCATGGGCAAATACTCCGTTGAGCCGCATGAGAAATACACCATAAACAAGGTGAACTACTACGCTATTAAGGATGTGTCTGAACTGCTTGACACCACCCTTACTGAAAGCAGCCTTAAAAAGAAGAGCTACAAGAATGTAACAGTGCAGTCAAACGTAAGGCTCATACGCCCAAAAGCCATGTACCGCAAGACATTCCTTGAACCTGGGGATCTGTACAGCCAGAGCAACATAGACAAGACGTACTCAAAGCTGACATCGCTGCATATATTCAAATATCAGAACATAGCACCTGTAATAGTGGACTCGGCGAACCACAAGCTAGACATCAACGTGATAGTAACGCCTGACAAAGTACAGTCAATAAGCGCGCAAGTGGAGGGAACTAACAATGAAGGTGACTTTGGAATAGCCGGCAAGGTGTCATACTCACACGCCAATATTTTCCGTGGCGGTGAGGAGTTCAAACTGAGCGTACGTGGAGCCAATGAATCTCTTATAGGTAAAAGAACTATCTGGGAGGTGTCAACTGAGGCATCGCTCGGCTTCCCTATAATGCTAATGCCGTTTCTCACAAATAATTTCATACGTAACAACAACGCCCGCACAGAGGTCTATCTTAACTTCTCTTACCAGATACGTAAAGACTACTCACGTATAATAGCAGGTACGGGTATAAGATACAAATGGTCAGACTCACACAAACTGAACCACCAGGTGGACCTTGTAGACTTCAATTATGTGTACCTCCCGTACATGAGTGACACCCTTAAAAAAACAATTGCAAGCTCACTGCTCAAGTACAGTTACGAGGACCACCTTATAATGCGCACAGGCTACACTATAGGCTACACCACTCAGAAGCTGAACGTGTACAGAAACAACTACTCTGTCCGCGGTGCTATTGAGACTGCAGGTAACATTCTCTATGGAATCAGCGTAGCGGCAAACGCCACCAAGAACGATAACGGATCTTACATTATAGGGCACACGCCTTTTTCACAATATGTAAAGGCTGACTTTGACTTCTGTTTCCGTCATGTTATTGACACCAAGAACACAGTGGCTTATCACATAGCACTGGGCACAGGCGTGCCGTACGGCAACTCCACCATTCTACCATTTGAGAAACGTTACTACGGCGGCGGAGCCAACGGTGTAAGAGGCTGGTCAGCACGTACGCTGGGACCTGGAAACTACAATCCTAACGGAGAGATTGACTATATGAAGCAGAGCGGCGATATTAACCTCTGCCTGAATATTGAGTACCGAACAAGGCTTGTATGGAAACTGGAGCTTGCGGCTTTCCTTGACGCAGGAAACATCTGGACTCTTAAAGATGAGGGACAGGCTGAGGGGCAGTTCAAATTTGACAGATTCTACAAACAGATAGCCTTTGGCTACGGCATAGGCCTGCGCCTTAATTTTGACTTCTTTGTAATACGTCTTGATTGGGGTCTGAAGGCATTTGACCCATCGCAGGAGGCCGGCAAGCAGTGGCGTTTTGTGGATGGTTGGAACATCCGCAAAGACACCGCACTGCATCTTGCCGTGGGCTATCCTTTCTAACCTAGCTGCGCCAGAATCTTGAAGTTATATCTACAAACTTATCCTTCACTCTCTTATAAAGGTGCTGGTTTGTAGTGCGGCTCTTTAGAGGCCCAAGGTGTGCCAGGTACGGGCCTATCTTAATATAATCAAACTTGTTCTTGTCAATATGTGACGGTATGCGCTGCCTGCCGCTGTACCAAGCCACTTTCATGTGCGGATATTTGGTGCGTATATGCTCTGCAAGGTGACATACGGAGAGAGGCTCCGCATCGCCGCCCATAAAGCATACGCAAGTTATATCCGAGCCATACTTAGCTATGAAGCTGTCTATGGCGCAGAAGTCAAGCACGCTGCCCACGTCACCCCACAGATACTTGCTGTGGCATCCTGGGCAGTGACATGGACAATTTGAGATATTTATAGAGAGAGTTACCTCATCAGGTATCTCCTGAAAAACAACTCCTGTGTTTACGTACTTAAGCATAGTGTCAATTACATTTTATTAGGGCCTGCGTAAAAACGGCGTGAAGCCTCAGCCTGACGTGGCTCTGAGAAGTTGCTCACACGCTTCAGATAACCAATGATGCGGGTAAGGTAGTCCACATGCTTTGAATGGCAGTGAGGGCACTCCTTCAGATAACGCTTGTCTATATGGCCGCAGTCATTGCATATTGTGTTAGGAATGTTGAATGTAAAGTAGTTGCAACCCTCCTTGGCGGCTATGCAGATAAGCTGATAGTACTGCTCCTTGCTAAGGTGCTCCTCAAGGTTAAGGTGAAGAGCAGAGCCACCTGTAAGGTGCTCAATATATGGCGCGCCGTGCAGTTTAAACTTATCAACGATATTGAGAGAATCATCCTCCACAATGTAGAAATAGCTGTTATAGCAGTCACGAGGCACAAAATAACCGTCCTCCCTATCCCACTTAGCGTGCTTAACGCCAACGTTCTCAGCTGGAATCATCTCACAGTTGAACATAACCTCCTTGGTGCGGTACTGCTTGTTGTACTTCTCAACCAAGCCAAGCACACCCTGAACAAACTCTCTGTACTTAGGATTGTCAGTTATCTCTATGCCCATGAACTCAGCAGCCTCAACCAAACCGTTCACACCAATGGTGAGGTACTGACGGCTCATGTTAATGTAACCTGCGTCAAACAGAGGCAGAAGACCGCCCTTCTGGAGCTCCTTGAGGTTCTCATTATAGGCAAGCTGAACCTTGTGGCACAAATCAATAACTTCACCAAGAGCCTCCTTGTAATCTCTGCCGTTATTTACAGCATTCTGAATGGTACGGTTAAGGTTTATTGTGAGCACGCTCTTGGAGCCAGTGGAAACGCCACCAGCGCCAAGTGTGTAGCTGAAACCGTTGTCCTGAATCTCATTTCTCAAGCGGCAGCATGATGAAAGTGAATCTGCGTTATCACTGAGATATGTGAAGAATGAGTGACCCTCAGCGTACATCTCAGCAGTAAATTCACCATACTCCTTATCCTTAGGCTCGCCATTCTCTGAAAGAAGGGCCATAGTCTCAACAGGGAATGTGAGCACAGTCTTGGTGCGCTCCTTGTTAAACCACTTCATAAAGCGCTTCTGCAGCCAGTTAAGACCGTCCCAGTCTGGTTTGGTTCCATCAGGGAAATAGAAATCACCAAATATGCTCTGGAAATAGTATTTGTCATAGTATGCCACATTCCAGAACACAGCCTGATAGTTTCTGGCACCTGTAGGCTGGTTTATTGAGTATACAATCTGCTCAAAGCAGTCTGTAACAATCTTATCAATGGTTCTATGTTTCAGAGAGAGGTCAACCACCTCATCGGCGCGTTTAAAGTAATCAAGACCGAACTCCTTGCCTATGAAATAGTTAAGGTACATGAGAAACTCAGGAGTAGCGCACGCACCAGAGAGCATACTGCTCACCATGAACACCATGTTCACAAAGCCGCCGCAGTATGACTTAAGGTTTGTAGGAGCTGTTGAGTTACCGCCTATGGAAGTGGTGCCGCCTATAAGCCACGGATACATGGTAATAGAGGCGCAGTAGTTTGCAAGGCTGGTCTCATCATTCTTATATATAAAGTGGTGTGTGAGCAGGTCAATGTACTTGTCTGCCACATCCTTGCCGTACATCTTCTTAATACGCTCCACCAGCATACGGCGGTTCAGACGGATGAAGTTTGACTTAGGCAGCTCACCTATAAGGGTTGCAATGTTCTTGTGCTCCACATTGGCGTTAGCGTCATATTTAGACCCCGATGCGGCGTTAGCTGCGTTACAGTAGTCAGAGAGGAACTGAATCTTCTCAAGCACCTCACGGTCCTCTGTGTGCTGCTGACGGTAGAGCATGAAAGATTTGGCCACCTTATAATGACCTTCACGCATAAGAGCAACCTCCACCTGGTTCTGAATATCCTCCACGGTGATGTCATTCTTTATATCAAGAATACTGATTATTTTACTGATGCAGCCTAGGTCAGCCTGCTCTCCTACTGAGTTGAACGCCTTAACTATGGCGCTCATAATTTTGTCAAGGGAGAATTTCTCCTTAGTTCCATCCCTCTTGAGGATGTTGAATGAAGTGTTTTCCATATAGTCCTGTATGATAAATTCTGTATGTTTGCCCGGCATGTTTTCTGACTCGTCCCGTGTCATGCTACGCCTTCCCGGCCTGCGCCAGTGGCA
>ONBO01000027.1:21560-23831 GCA_900316125.1 uncultured Bacteroidales bacterium
AGTGTGTAACAGATTTTAAGGACTTACAGCAGCAGGTACTGTTCCGGAGTCACACCGGATTCCATATTACCCCCGTCAGAATGGCTCTTATCGGGGAACCGTTGCAGAGCCAAAATTAGAAGTAATTTTAGACACCACAAAATGATTTGATAATATTTAACACAAAAGTTATCAACAATCCGAATTATAGGGATTACCTTTGCGCCGTAAAATTTTAGAACACAATGAATAGAGTATTATTAGCCATAATAGCGCTGCTGGCATGTAGTGTGAGCATCTGCGCCAAGCCTGGCTATGTGGAGGCGGATTCAGCATGTTCAACAGCTCCGCTAATAACAGCGGACGGCAACATAATAATATCAGTAAGAGCTCCAAAGGCATTAATAGTAGAGCTTCAAGGGGATTTCTTAGAGGAAGGTGACGACACATGCATGTACATGGACTCCCCACGTATCATGCTCATGAAGAAGGACTCTTTAGGAATTTGGAGCCGCACATTCAAGGCCGCGCAGCCAGAAACCTATATGTACAACTTCCTTGTGGACGGGAAGATGGCTACAGACCCTTGCAATGAGAATGTATATTGGCGTTACAAGAACCAGTGGAATATCTTCACCATAGGTGGCACTCCACAGGTCGACCTCTATCTTGACAATCCTCAAGGAGGAGTGATTGACACACTCACATACTACAGCCCCAAAGACAGGTTCCGCCGCAGATGCACAGTATACCGTCCTTACGGCTACACCGATGCGAAGACTTACCCCGTAATCTACCTCCTGCACGGCCTTAACGGAAGCGAGCACGCGTGGCTTGACCTTGGCAGAGCCAAACAGATTCTTGACAATCTTATAGCATCAGGAGAGATACCGCCAGTCATAGCCGTAATGCCAGACTGCAACACAGGCAGGAGGGCAAAAAAGGTGCTGCACAAGACCCTGTTCAGCAATATGCTTAACTACAGTGCCATGAAACGTAGCCACATAGTAGATGTGTTTCCCCTGCTCATGGACACTATAAACTCACGCTACAGCACATCAGTCAAGGCGGAAGACACCTTCATAGCAGGACTCTCCGCCGGTGCTCAGTTTGCTGCAGACATAGTAAAAGCCAACCCTGACAGGTTCTCAGCCGTGGGCATGTTCTCACCTGTGGTGGGCAAGAGAGAGGTACCCAAGAAACTGGAGCCCTCAGAAAATGTATTATACTGGATAAGCATAGGCAAAAAGGACTTTTTCTATAAGAACGGACAAAAGTTCTGCATGCGCCTTGAACAACTCGGCCACAAGAAAATGCTGGTGAATGAGTTTGACAACGGCCACACATGGCGTCTGTGGCGATACTCTCTAACATCATTCATAAGAAAAGTCCTTAAAGCCGAATAAAAATTTGGTTAAAACGTTGGGATTCCTTATATTTGCCCATATAAACATCAAATATTAGGATTATTGGATTCACTATTAAGCGCCTTTAAGCAGGGCGGAGGCAGCGTGCTTGACACAGTTGCCAATCAGGCCAAAAGTGCAGTAAACAGAACCATCACCACCAAGACCGGTGAAGTCATAAACAAAGCCACGGCCAAGGCCACACAGCCTAAGAAGCCAGCAGCACAAGCCACCCCTCAGCCAGCACCGGCAGCCTCAGCCAGCGGCGATTACATGCTTAAGGAGCGCGGCAGAGAGATAGGCCCGTACACAAAAGAGCAGATTGACATAATGATTAAGGCAGGCCGCCTTAACGCAGACTCACCAGTAAAGAAAGCCAGCATGGACTACTGGGGCACGCTCTATGAGCTTGACGAGTTTACAGGGCAATTTGATTAGTGCACTATCTTTACTCCTCCCTGACGGTCGTCGTGAAGATGGGCTACATCATAACAAAACCCAAACACAAGTGTTTGAAAAGAGAGAATATGTGGTATCTATGAACAAGTTCCCGACACCACATATTCTCTCTTTTTAACAAAAAACGCTTCCGTTTTTTGGTTTTGTCTATGATTTGCACTATCTTTGCGCCGCTTTTGGCAGCAAAAGCATTAGTATGATGGTTCCGTAGCTCAGCTGGATAGAGCAACAGCCTTCTAAGCTGTGGGTCTCGGGTTCGAATCCCGACGGGATCACAAAAGAACAGGGCACAAGCCCTGTTTTTTTGTGATCTTTTTCCTTGTTTTATGGGGCTTCGCCCCTTTTCGTGCTAACGCACGGCACGCAGAAGCGTGCTTGACACAGTTGCCAATCAGGCCAAAAGTGCAGTAAACAGAACCATCACCAC
>ONBO01000035.1 GCA_900316125.1 uncultured Bacteroidales bacterium
GGAAGCTGACGCTCCTCAAGAGGCTTGGAGTTCTCATTGGCAACATTAATGTCAAATCCACCCTCCTCAGCCACAACATCGCCGGCAGCATTAACTATAAGATCAGCCTTAACGCACTCATCATATTTGGCCGCAGGGTCAGCGCACTCCTTGATTTTAACATTCAGTGAGCTGAGAATCTGTTTCTTCTTGTCAAGAATAACATTGTCATCCTGTCTTGACTTAAGAGCTCCGGAGATAAACGCAAGCAGGAATGCTACAATAACAACCACTACAGTGGCATATACTATGGTATATACGTTTCCGTTCGTATTAATACCTTTCTTTGTTTCTTTTTCCGCCATATCTATCACCCTTTCTTATTAGCACGTTTCAGACGTTTTGAAATATTCACTTGAACCACGCAGTAGTCAATAAGAGGTGCGCATACGTTCATGAGCAGGATTGCAAGCATCATACCCTCTGGATAACCAGGGTTCAGCACTCTGATAAGAATAGCCATCACACCGATGAGAAATCCGTAGATATACTTACCACACTCAGTACGGGCTGATGTAACAGGGTCTGTTGCCATGAACACGGCACCAAAGCAGAAACCACCGAGTACTAAGTGATAGTACCAAGGCAGGTTAGCGGCTGCGCTCTCCATACCGCCGATGTTGAACAAGTAAGCAGTAAGACCGCCACCTACAAATATAGAGAGCATTGTCTTCCAGCTTGCTATGCCAGTGCAGAGAAGCAGAATGGCACCAAGAGCTATGGCAATAACACTTGTCTCACCTATTGAACCAGGAATGAAACCGCAAATGGCGTCCCAAATTGAAACCGCATTACCTGCAGCGTCAGTGATAACAGCATTTGAAGTAGTTGATGTGGCCACCTGACCAAGAGGTGTGGCACCAGAGAAACCGTCTATAACATTGCCGGCACCAAGACCGCATACAGAATCAGTTCTAATCCAAACAGCGTCACCAGACATCTTTGAAGGATATGCAAAGAATAGGAACGCACGTGCTATAAGAGCCACATTCACAATATTCATACCTGTGCCGCCGAATATCTCCTTAGCAAAAATAACAGCAAACGCAGTTGCTATTGCAAGAATCCACAGCGGGCAGTCAACAGGAACAATCATAGGCAGGATGATACCGGTAACAAGGAAGCCCTCGTGAATCTCTTCACCCTTCCACTGTGCCACGGTGAACTCAATACCCAAACCTACAATGTAAGTTACAATGATTTTAGGAAGCACGGCAAGGAATCCGTACCAGAACATAGACCAGAAACCTGCATCAGCAGCCTGACCTATTGCAAGATAGTGCTGATAACCCACATTGTACATGCCAAAAAGCAATGCAGGCATCAAGGCAATAACCACCATAATCATGATACGCTTGCTGTCAATGGCATCATGAATATGGGCGCCTCTTGGCTTAGCAGTCTCGTTAGGTACAAAAAGGAATGTCTCAAATCCGTCAAATACCGAACGAAACATCGATAATTTGCCGCCCTCAGAGAAGGTAGGCTTAATCTTATCGATAAAGTTTCTTAACGCTTTCATATTTTTTCTTTTGATTTATTAACACATTTCTTTTTGCAGCTTGTCAAGACCTTCTCTTACAATACGCTGCAGTTCCATTTTTGAAGAACATACGCACTCAGCTGCGGCAAAATCCTCTGGAGCAACCTCATAAATGCCAAGCTCCTCCATCTTGTCTATGTCAAACGCAATGATTGCCTTGATAAGGAACTCACCGTAGATATCCATAGGCAGAACCTTGTCATACTCACCAGACATAATCATATTACGCTTGCCGCCAAGAAGACGGGTGTCATAGTCAAATTTGAACTTAGAACAAATCTTTGAGAGGAATGTAGAGCAAACTGAGTTGTATGAAGAGAACTGCTTGAAGCGAGGCATTATCCAGCCAAGAAGCTCATGAGTGTCAGAGCCATTCTTCATAACAGTTATCTGGTTCACAAACGGAGCAAGGAAATCACTTGATGAAGCCTCAACACCTGAGAGAGGGTTGCCTGAAATAACAGTGGCGTTAGAGCCTTTGCAGATGTTACCATCAAGAACCTGACCGAGCTGCTGGCCCAGAATCATCTTGAAATACATTCTTGCAGAAGCCTCAGAACCTGTAAGAGCCACGTTCTTGCTAAAGTCAAGAACACCCTTTGATGCGTAACGGCCAATGTAAACAACCTCCTGGGCACCTATAGTCCACACAATCTCACCCTTATTGATAGGGTCAACATGATTAATGTGAACACCTACGTTGCTTGCAGGATACTTACCCTCAAAAGCGGTGACTGTAGCGTTTTTAATGTGAGCAAAGCTCTTAGTGCCGTTCTTAACACCAACAAACACAGGAGCAATCTTTGCCAGAACATCAACACCATTCTGGAAATCTGACTGAGAATCCTTGAAAATGAAATCATAGTCAGGAGCCAGAGGAGCCACGTCAAACGCTGAAATGAAGATAGACTTAGGGGTGTCAGCAGGATTGGCTATCACGTCATACGGACGCTGCTTGATAAACGCAAGCATACCGGCATCGCTGAGAGCCTTCTTAATATCCTCTGCGCTACCGTTAAGATTAATCTTCTCCAGCTTTTCCTGAGTGCCTTTGAAATCGTTCTTCACCACGATGCTCAGAATCTTTCTCTTGTCACCACGGTTAATAGCCTCCAGTGTACCGCTCACAGGACTGACAATCTTTACGTCAGGCTGCTTCTTGTTGTAGAACAGAACAGTACCCACCTTTACGGCATCACCAGGTTTCAACGCAGGCTTAGGCACAATCCCGTAGAAATCACTGGGGTTGAACCCAATGAACTCACCCTGGGAAGCCTGGCCGAACTCTTGCTGCGCCACACCTTCAAGGCGCAGGTCAAGCCCTTTCTTTAGTTTTATTACATCTGCCATATTAGTTAAAAATAATTGAAAATTCTCTTGAATGCCAAGTAACACACTAAGCGGTGCAAATTTAAGAAAATATTTTTAAATAAGTTTAAACTTAGACAGGTTCTTAACATCTTTTTATTGAATATTTTGAATTATCTTTGCGGACAGAAAATGAATATGAAACACTTTATCACACTTACAGTTGCGCTAGTAGTGTCATCACTGTTTGCGCACGCATTTGACAGCAGTAACGGCAGGCCGGTTCTATACACCCGCTCTTATAGTAAGGACATACACTCTGTGCAGATAAACAACTTTGCCAGAAAGCCCTACTACCCTATGTTTGAGCTTGGAAGTCAGGAGTTTGTGACATTAAAATTTGATGACATCTCCGGCCTTGCAAACACCTATTCATACAAGATTATACACTGCAACTCACAGTGGCAGCCGGATGACATGTCAGAGAGTCAGTGCATATCCGGGTTCACTGGCAGTTATCTTAACAATTATGAAACATCTGTTAACACTTTTGTAACATATACCCACTATGAGCTCACATTTCCAAATGAGGATGCGGCTCCAATCATATCGGGCAACTATGTGATAGCCGTATATAACCCTGAAGACCAGGACCACCCTGTTCTCACAGCCAGATTCATGGTAGTGGAGAGCCGTGTGGCTGTACAATGCAATGTGACAGCTAATACTGACATCGATGTGGAGAAGACCCACCAGCAGGTTAACGCCGTTGTAAACTATCCAGACTATGACATAAGCCAGCCGTCACAAGAGCTGAAGCTGGTGATTTACCAGAACAACCGACAGGACAACGTGGCATACATAGACGCGCCCACATTCTATGAATCACGCATTGTGAGATATAGAATGAACAAAGATATGATTTTCAGCGCAGGCAATGAGTTCCGCACCTTTGACATATCATCAAAGTACGTGCTTGACCACAATGTGGAGCGTTTTGAGTACTTCAAGCCGTTCTATCATGTAACTCTCTACCCCTCCAGGAACCGTTCAAAAATACAGTTTGAGCCATGGCAGACAGTATCAGGGCGTTACATAGTTAACCTTCAGGGTAACACCTACCCCGATGTGGAGGCCGACTACGTGTTTGTGCATTTTACACTGCCGGCGGAGACTCCGTTTCTTGACGGCAAGGTCTACATACTCGGCGAGCTCACAGAATACAGGCTTGACAAGTCATCACAGATGGACTACAACTATGAGACACGCGCATACGAGAAGGCTCTGCTGCTCAAACAAGGCGGTTACAACTTCCTCTACGCCTACGTGCCTGACCACTACACCACAGCAGACCTTTCACCATTTGAAGGTAATTTCTGGCAGACAAGCAATGAGTATGCCGTGCTTCTGTATCACAGACCGTTCGGCAGCCTCTATGACAGACTTGTAGGCTACTGGATTGGATACTTTAAATAAACTGGTGAATCGGTGAACCGTTTAATCGATTAACCGATTAACCGAATAAACGAATAAACATTAAAATATGAACGGCATATCTACAATTCTACTATTATTTGTATCAAACGTCTTTATGACTTTTGCATGGTACGGACATCTGAAACTACAGCAGATGAACGTCTTTACAGACAACACCCCACTCTACGTAGTAATACTTTTGTCATGGATGCTGGCGCTGCCTGAGTACGCCTGTCAGGTCCCTGCAAACCGCATTGGCTTCATAGGTAACGGAGGTGTGTTCTCTCTTATGCAACTAAAAATAATTCAAGAGGTTATTTCAATAACGGTCTTCACATTCTTTGCTCTGTTTGTATTCCGCAACCAGACCCTGCACTGGAACCACATAGCGGCGTTTGCCTGTCTTATTTTGGCAGTTTATTTTGTTTTTAAAGAATAATTTGCTAAATTTGCAAATATATAAACCTTTTAAACCATGATTGAGAAAATTTTAGTAGTAGATGATGAAGAGGATTTGTGTGAAATCCTCCAGTATAATCTTGAGCAGGCCGGATATCTGGTAGATGTTGCCTACAGTGCTGAGGAGGCACTCAAAGAGGACCTCACAAAGTACCGTCTGTTCCTGCTTGATGTCATGATGGGTGAAATATCGGGGTTCAAGCTTGGAGCCATGATTAAGAGCAATGAGCAAACCAAGAACACTCCTATCATCTACCTGACCGCAAAAGATACTGAAACTGACAAGCTCCGTGGCTTTGACATAGGCGCTGATGACTACATATCCAAGCCTTTCTCAATTAATGAGGTTATAGCAAGGGTCAAGGCTGTCATCAAACGCACATCCTATGCGGTTACGCCAAGTAACAATACCACGGCAACAGAAGAGCCTGAAGTTGAAAAGACAGAGGGTGATGAGACTACAATAGCATACGAGACTCTTGTCCTTAATATGTCTAACAAAATAGCCACCATAGGCTCTACTGAGATAAACCTCACTAAAAAGGAGTTTGAACTGCTTGCGCTATTCCTGAGGAAGAAGGACACTGTATTCACTCGTGAACAGCTTATAGAGGCAGTATGGAACGGTGACAGTGAGATGTCTGACCGCACCATTGACGTAAACATCACGCGTCTGCGTAAGAAGATTGAGCCGTATAACAAGCATCTGGTGACTAGACAAGGCTACGGATATTATTTTTCATCCAAATAAATTGGACACCAGGATTACATATCCTGAGACGCTGCCGCGGGCTGGAAACAGGATTACCTCACTGACGTTCGGTGATCCTGAGACGCTGCCGCTGGCTGGCTTAAAACAAAAGGAGAGGTTTGCGTTATAGCAAACCTCTCTCCTTTATTTTACACTCCCGCTTATAAGAACAAGTTCTTAACGCGGTCGTATAAAATAAAGGAGTTCACTCATCGTGAACTCCTTTTGTTTTGTCGGGATACCAGGATTCGAACCTGGGACCCCCTGCTCCCAAAGCAGGTGCGCTAACCGGACTGCGCTACATCCCGTTGCTTCTCAAAAGCGGTGCAAAGATACACCATAATTTTGACTCTACAAAATTTTGAGCATAAAAAAAGCGGCCGAAGCCGCTTTTTTCTAATTATATCCTCTTAGGATTATTTTACGCTAACAGTCTTAACAGTGTTGGCAGTCTTAACAATGTAGATGCCAAAGAGTGAACCGTTCTGAGCTGTTACGTTCTGACCTACAAGGTTGTATACCTCAAACGGAGTGCTGCAGAATACAGTGCCGTTTGTAGCGTAGATAGAATCCTCAACAGCCTCATCAGCGCTTGTTGGATTAGCATTCTCTACAAGGATATTAACATTATCATCACTTATTACTGTAAGAGTAAATCTTACCTGTGTACCTACTTCAAGGCCTGGCTCAATTGTAATGTCTGGATCATTAGCTGCATACCAGTTTTTCTTAACTGGACCGTCATTGCTTGCAAGATTTACACCTTCGCCAGTACCCCACTCTCCAAGACCAGAGAATGTGCCGTCAACGTTAGGTGTAAGGGTAAGCCAAGTTTCAGGATCCCAGCTACCATTCCAGTCTGTTCTAACCTGCCAATCTGTGTATGTGGTGTACTTGTACTCAGTACCCGGCTCAGTCTCCCAACCAACCACTTCTACATTAATAACACCATCCACTGGCTCATCTGTGAAGTCACCACCTGTATTCTTGGTACTAAAGTTACCTGACTCCCAGCAGAACAGATAGCCCCAGCCTATTGACTCCTTGTCGGCGAACTTAGTTGTGTAGTGTGTGTCATCAACCTTTGTCATCTCAACAAAAGTGTTACCAGACATTTCACCATAGAAGAAACATGCCGGAGTATTGGCAGGAACTGTCACGTTGACAGTGATACCACCTACTGGAGGTTCTGGATTCTTGGTGAATTCAACCTGTGGTACAACAGGGGTTGCGCTAAAGTCTATTGTAATTTCAACCTTATAGCTTCCTGTACCCTCTGCAAGAGTTGCAGTGTACTTAGCTTCAAGCGGAGCAAAGTCCTCTGTATGGTTCTTTCTGAAACCGTACTGGAACTTATCCACTGTCATATCTACATCATCAGCAACCAATGTGTAAACAACACCGTCTGTTGTCTGAAGATCAAATGCAGGTTCAACAGTCCATGCAGCCGGGAATGGAGGCATATCACCTACAAGTGTCCATGTATCAAATACTACAACCTGCTTGGTAGCAGTTGCAGAAAGTTTAGCTTTATCAGCATCAAGAGTGAATACTACGGTATAGACGCCATCCTCGTCAATTGCAAGAATCATATTAGAATCATCAGCAGGCACGGTTGCTATATTCCAAGAGTGGTTAGCGCAAGCCTTATACTGATATTCTCCTGCGGCAAGTGAGACATTGCTCCTTGTGAGTTTATAAACATCACCATCCTTAGCCATGTCATTAGACTCTACTTTTGGATCCCAGAAGACACCCATGAGTTCCTCCTGACCTGCTATAGTCCAGGTCTTGATTGTAGCCTCACCAAATGGAACATCTGATGTAAGAACAATAGCTGTACCATTAAATGTAACACCAATGTTAGCCTCTGCACTTACAGTAAACTGTACGTTACCGCCAGCGTTAACATAACCTGGTGTTGAAGCAGTTGCATCAACTGACTCGTAGCCAAAGCTATCCTTATCCCAGTCACCCTGAGTTACCTTGAATGAGTAGGTTCCGGCAGGAACTTTAGCTGCGTATGCGCCGTCTGCCATGCCGCAACCGTCAGCTTGCCAGAATAGACCGCAAGTCCAACCTGTCTCTGCAGAACCGTCACCAGCAATGTAGTAATCGTATGTAGGAGTTACGTTCTTTGTGAACTTTACATCAACCTGTGGGTTAGTTGCATCTGTAAAGTCAAGAGTAATCTGAACCTTATAGTTTCCTACACCCTCTGCAAGAGAAACTTTATATTTCTCCTCAAGTGGAGCATACTCCTCTGTATGGTTCTTTCTGAAGCCGTACTGGAATGTTTCTACCGGCATATCAACATCATCAGCAACAAGTGTGTAAATAACACCGTCTGTTGTCTGAAGATCAAATGCAGTCATTGTAGCATCCCATGCTGCTGGGAATGGAGGCATATCACCTACAAGTGTCCATGTATCAAATACTACAGGCTCATCCTTCTTTATCCACTGAAGAGCAATCTTGCTTCCGTCAAAGTTAACAGCTACTGTAGAATATTCAGCAAGAGTGAACACTACATTTCCGTCAGTATCAGTATCATATCCTGGAGTTGACTGAGATGGGTCAACTGCATCGTAACCCCAGTTTTTATCCCATGTACCATCTGTAATTTTAAACATATATGTACCAGCAGGAAGGTCACGTGTAAAGTAACCAGCCTCCATTGGGCAGCCCTTTTCGTCCCAGTTTTTGCCGCAGCACCAGTCTGTTGTAGCATCACCGTTACCAGCTATGTAATACTTAGGTTCTACAACCTTAGTAAGAATGGCCTCAGCATCTGGCTTCTCACCAGGAGCTACTATAAGCGATACAGATACATTATATGTACCAGCCTCTTCAATTGTAACTGTCTTGGTCTTATCCTTAAAGAGGATGTCAGTAGTGCTACCATTCTTAGAGAAACCGTATGCAAATGTACCAGCCTTACTAATTGGCACATTATTAACACTCTTTGAATAGTTGATACCATCTGTAGTCTCAAGTGTGAACCTATCAACACCTATAGGAGAAGGAGTCCAATCTACATAGAACAATGCAGCATCACCTACAAGTATGTATGTATCAAAATCTACAGGAGGTGTAGGAGGAGTGACAGATTCAGGAACCACACCGTACTTTTTAGTAGCAGGATTCCAAGAGAATGTAACATTGTATGTGCCATCTGCTGAAACTGTAAACTCAAGATTCTCCATGCTTTCAGGGTATTGTCCAACGCCCCATGCATGATTTCCAGTAAATTTGTACTCGTAGATTGCATCAGCAGCAAGTGCAACGCTCTTCTTCTGTAACTGGTAAACACCACCAACGAACACCATGTCATTAGAAGTATCCGTTGGATCAAATTCTGAACCCATCACAGCAGCTGAGCCGCAAACAGTCCAAGATGTAATCTCAAGTTCACCGCCCTCTCCATAAATAGTGGCAGAATTTTCCAATAGGTTAAGCACGATTTTAGTAACTTTATAGGAGTTAGATCCACAATTAAAGTTACCGCCACCCGGAGCCAACTTAAGAGGTGTATCAAGTTCAACAGCACCACCACCAGAGCCATAATTGTCAGCACCCCAGTTTGCATCACCAAATTTGAACTCCCCAAACAAATCAAAGGATTTCTCCAAGGTGTAAACAACATTGTCTGATGTTGCAAACTTGAAATCATCACTGGCTCCCCAACCGTTGACAGATCCACGAAGGAAGATGTCAGCTGCGAAAAGAGTGCATGTAAGCAGCATGCTTACAGCAAGAAGTGAAAGTCTTTTCATAGTTTTTTGTTTTTAAGTTAATATTAAGTGAATTAAAAAATTATTCTATTACTTTCCCGCCATGTACAGGGTGGCTATGCCAAATGTCATAGGCCTGTACCCAACATACCTAAAGCCTGCAGCCTGCAGCCTCTCCTTCATCTTCTCGCCCCATATAAAGTGCTTTACAGACTTGTTAAGATAGGTGTACGCAGGTTTGTCATTAGAGATTGCGCCGCCTATCTTAGGCAATATCATTGAAAAATAGAAATCATAGATCGCAGCCACCAATTTATTCTCAGGATATGAGAGCTCAATTATGCAGAGCTGACCACCCTTTTTCATGACCCTGTACATCTCTGAGAGCCCTTTATCAAGGTCTGAGAAATTCCGCACTCCAAAGGCACACGTAACGGTGTCAAAGCTTTCATCGGGGTACGGCATATCAAGGGCGTTTGCCTTGGTAAAGCTAATCACTTCAGCGTAACCGTTATCCTTAACCTTCTGCTCCCCCACCTTCATCATCTCATCTGAGAGGTCAATGCCTGTAACGCTGTCAGCCTTAGCCTGCGTCATAATTTCAATTGCAAGGTCTGCCGTGCCTATGGCCACATCAAGCACTCTGCCTGAGTATTTTAACATTCCTACAGCCCTGCGTCTCCAACGGCGGTCTATACCTAAAGATAGCAGATGATTGAGTTTGTCATAACTCCCCGCTATTCTGTCAAACAAACCGCCTATATTACCTTTCTCAATGCCCATCAACCAACATTTTTATTTCAAAAACAATACATAAGTGCGCATTTCCGCACAATACGGACCTCAAATATATGGAAAAAAATATACATATCAAAAAAAATTTATAATTTTGTGTCCAACGATGCCTCCCGAGGCTCGCCATTCAACATTATTAAAATATATTAACTTACAGAACAACTATGAGCAACATCTTTCAAAACAATGACAGTTACGTACTGTCTACAGACAGCGTAACTGCTGAACGCAAACTGATGCGCAACGTCTATGGCTGGATGTCACTTGCACTGGCCATCACAGGCCTTACATCATATTGGGTGGCAGGCTCTCAGGCTATTTTGTCAGCAATATTCAGCAGCCAGATAACATTCTGGGGCTTAGTCATCGCAGAACTTGTAATAGTGCTGGTACTTACATCTAAGATTAACACGCTGTCATTCTCCACTGCAGGAATAATGTTTGCAGTATACTCCATACTGAACGGAGTGCTGCTTAGCTCCATCTTTGTGGTTTACACAATGGAGTCAATAGCCACCACGTTCTTTATTTCAGCGGGAATGTTTGCCACCATGGCCATTATAGGCTCAGTAACCAAGAAAGACCTTAGCGGAATAGGCAGGTTTGCCATTATGGCGGTAATAGGTTTGATAATAGCTTCAGTAGTGAACATGTTCCTGCACAGCAGCCGTCTTGAATTTATAGTATCTATAATAGGTGTGATTGTTTTTGCAGCCCTCACTGCCTACGATGCGCAGAAAATCAAGGCAATGCTTCAGGAGTACGGCACAGAAGTGAATGAGACATCCCAGAAGATAGCACTCTTGGGTTCCCTCTCACTCTATCTGGATTTCATCAATATGTTTCTGTATTTATTGAGACTCTTTGGGAGGAGGAACTAACTATAACTCGTTAATAGAGTTCCAAAGCAGATCTTTAAGAGTATCAATACCCCTGCCGGCTACAGAAGAAATAAACACGGTAGGAATATCTTTAGGGAGAGAGGACGCAAGTTTTCTCTCCTCTTCTTCTGTAACAAGGTCACATTTAGTCACCGCAAGAACGCGGTTTTTGTCAAGAAGTTCAGGGTTGTACTGCACAAGCTCATTCAGCAGCACATCATAATCATCTTTAATATTCTCTGACGTGGCTGGAATCATGAACAGGAGTGAGGCGTTGCGCTCAATATGGCGCAGGAAACGGAGCCCTATGCCCTTACCCTCATGCGCACCCTCAATAATTCCAGGGATGTCAGCCATGACAAACGAGCGGTTGTCACGATATGACACGATGCCAAGATTCGGCTCAAGTGTAGTAAACGGATAGTCCGCAATTTTTGGTTTGGCAGCTGAAACCACAGAGAGCAGCGTTGATTTACCAGCATTAGGGAAACCAACCAAGCCAACATCTGCCAGCACTTTAAGTTCCAGCACCACAGCACGCTCTATACCAGGCTCTCCTGGCTGGGCAAACCTTGGGGTTTGCAAAGTGGATGTGCGGAAATGCCAGTTCCCCTGACCTCCGCGACCACCTTTGAGCAGTATCAGTTTCTGGTCATGTTCTGTAATCTCACACAGGAACTCATGAGTATCAGCATCGTAGGCAACAGTACCAAGTGGCACCTCAATGGTCTTATCCTCACCATCAGCGCCAAAACTGCGATTTTTGCTTCCGCTCTCACCATGCCCCGCAAAAATATGACGTGCATATTTTAAGTGAAGCAGGGTCCAGTAATTACGGTTACCTTTAATATATATGTGTCCGCCACGCCCGCCGTCGCCTCCATCTGGGCCGCCCTTGGGCACAAACTTCTCCCTATGCAGATGCGTAGAGCCAGCCCCTCCGTTACCAGAGCGGCAGAAAATCTTTACGTAATCTACAAAATTGGATTCAGCCACTTTTTTTAGTTGACAGTTGAAAGTTAACTTCTTCTTTAAAAACGATTAAACATTAGTTTTCGTTGGATATACAGAGTCTATGGCAGCACAAATATCTGCAAAAACCTCATCCATTGTGCCAGTACCTTTTATGCGGTGATGTTTGTTCTGACGGTCATAGAATTGGATAACAGGCAGTGTCTTAGTCTCATACACCTGAATACGCTGATGTATGGTCTTAAGGTTATCATCGCTGCGGCCAGAAGTTTTGCCACGGTTTAACAGACGCTTTACAAGCTCATTGGTCTCCACATCTATGTTAAGCATAAGCGTAACCCTGATGTTACGGCGTTTGAGCATACTGTCAAGAGCCTCAGCCTGTGCCACTGTACGCGGGAAGCCGTCAAAAATGAAGCCTTTTGACGTAGGATACTTGTCAATAGTACCGTTAAGAATGCTAATCATCAGGTCATCAGGAATAAACTCTCCCCTGCTTATGAGTCCGTCAGCAATCTTGCCAATCTCTGAGCCCTTTGCAATCTCAGCTCTAAGAATATCACCAGTGGAAAGGTGAACAAGTCCGTACTTCTTCTCAATAAACTCACTCTGTGTCCCCTTACCTGAACCTGGAGCACCAAAAATAACTACATTTAACATAGCGTCTGTCTTGTTTAAAAGCAAAAATTTCGGTCAAAATTACAATATTTTCACCAATTCAGCGCAAACAAAATGGCGCAATTTTTTCACAAAATTCACAGAATCAACTACAAACGATTTAGTTTGCCACTCTATAGAGTTCCCCGTAAGAGCGGTAAACATTGTAGCGTTTAAGAGGTTGTTTTGACGGTCCTTTATTCACATATCCTGTGCCGTTTCCTATCTCAAAAGATGAGCCACAGTTATTACAATTGACAAAAAATCCATCAGAAACAAGGGCTATCTCTTTCTTTCCCTCATGCGGGCAGCAAAGGTCAAAGGCGTACAGCTGGTTATCCAGTGCACGTACCACCACTACTCCACTCACACCATATCTACCATAGCCAGCGGAACGTGCCGCAGGGTGCTTATCATCAAAAACCTTGCTATTGCCCGCCATGCCGTCACGCAGCTGATTGTCAGCACCTGCCATTGAGACGTCAATGTCAAAACTAACCAGTGCATAGGGCACGCTGGTGTTATCCTCCTTGTTGTTGCATCCTGACAGGAGCAAGGCGGAAAGTAATGTGGTTATAAAAATTGTTTTTTTCATGAGTTTAGTGTTTTGCTTATCACAAGCAGTACTTCGTACTCCTTGTAAGATGGCTTGCGATTAATTTTGGCCGGGATTAAATATCCCAGTGGCTGGCGCCAGCCATCCCGCCAGAATTGTATATCCCGATGGCTGGGCGCCAGCCATCTAACAAGTAAAAAAGAACAGAAACTTCTGAAAGTGAACTTTCAACGTCCCTGTCCTTTTTTCTTGTGATCCCGCCGGGATTCAAACCCGGAACCCTCACATCCGTAGTGTGATACTCTATTCAGTTGAGCTACGGAACCAGCAATTTTGTTTTGCGACTGCAAAAGTAGTGCAAATATTACACACTACCAAATAAAGTCCAATATTTTTTTGAAAATATTAGTTATTACTTGATAATATCGGTACCCATGTACGGCTGCAATGCCTTAGGAATGCGTATGCCTTCAGGTGTCTGATTGTTCTCAAGCAAGGCTGCAACTATACGTGGAAGAGCCAGTGCGCTGCCGTTAAGGGTATGGCAGAGCTGGGTCTTCTTATCGGCGTTCTTATAGCGGCATTTCAGACGGTTAGCCTGGTAACTCTCAAAATTAGATACAGAGCTAACCTCAAGCCAGCGTTTCTGTGCTGCTGAGAATACTTCAAAGTCAAATGTAATAGAAGAGGTGAACGACATATCGCCGCCGCAAAGGCGAAGAATACGATATGGCAGCTCAAGTTTCTGTACAAGGCTCTCTACGTGGGCATATCACGTTGGCCCCTCGAGGCCACACGCACGGCCTACGACTATCTGAAACAGCGCGATGTGCCGCTGCTCATCTATCAGGGTCGGCTGAATATGCTTGACCGCGAACCGCAGGAGAGCGGCATTCTAGACTTCTGCGCCGACAACGGCGTGGGCGCAGTTCTTTATAGGAAGGTCCTTCTCATTAAGGATTACATCACGGTAAATATTTGTTACAGGAACCTCTGCTGTAGGTATAAGGTACAGATTATCAAGGTCACAGTGGTACATCTGGCCCTCCTTGTCAGGCAATTGGCCTGTTCCGTACCCCGATGCCTCGTTAACCACGGTTGGAGGCATTATCTCAGTATAGCCTGCGGCACGAGCCTCATCAAGGAAGAAGTTTATAAGCGCACGCTGGAGTCTGGCGCCCAGACCTTTATATACAGGGAAACCAGCACCGGTTATCTTTACGCCAAGGTCAAAGTCTATGAGATCATACTTCTTGGCAAGCTCCCAGTGAGGCAGCGCGTCATCACCAAGCTCAGGGATGTTGCCGCCCATTTTTTCTACCTTATTATCCTCTGCGCCAAAACCTTCAGGAACGGTGTCATTAGGTATGTTTGGCACTGTGAGAAGCAGGTTGGTAATCTTGTCAATATCATCCTTCATCTGCTGCTCCAGTTCTGAAGTAACAGTTTTCAGTTTGGCCACCTCTTCTCTAATCTGGCCGGCCTCCTGCTGCATACCTTTTTTAAATAGCTCGCCAACTTTGGCTGACTGTGTCTTTATCTGGTTAAGCGTAGAATCAAGCTGTGCCTGAGTCTTCTTTCTATCGTTGTCCAAATCAACTACCTGAGAGAGAATCTCCCTTCCCTCAAAATGCTTTTTCTGAAGACGTGCCACCGCATCTTCAAAATTCTCTGTAATGTACTTTAGTGTAAGCATAATAGCCTTAATTTTTAACGCCGCAAAGGTACTAAATATTCATTTAGTTTGCAACCATTTCCGCAATAGTAATTTTTCGACAATCATTTATGCCAAGATGTCAGTCACGAGGCATTGGCATGGGATTTGCCATTAATTCTGTTGTCTAAGAAAAACAAATAATTAACACAATATTATATTATGCAACAAGGCAATATCGGGGTAACATCGGAAAACATTTTTCCAGTTATCAAAAAATTTCTTTATTCAGATCACGAGATATTCTTGCGTGAGCTGGTTTCAAATGCAGTTGACGCCACACAAAAGCTCAAGACTCTGAGCAGCGTGGGCGAGTACAAAGGTGAGCTGAAAAACCCTACAGTATACGTAAAGGCCGACAAGAGCGCCGGCACACTTACAATTTCAGATAGCGGTATAGGTATGACCGCCGATGAGATAGACAAGTACATCAATCAGATAGCCTTCTCTGGCGCAGGTGAGTTCCTTGACAAGTACAAGGATAACGCAAACGCCATTATAGGCCACTTTGGACTCGGTTTCTACTCCGCTTTCATGGTGAGCAAGAAGGTTGAAATCTTCACAAAATCATACAAAGAGGGCGCACAGGCCGTTCACTGGAGCTGTGAGGGCAATCCAAGTTTTGAGATTGAGGATTGCAACAAGGAGCAGATAGGAACAGACATAGTGCTCCACATTGATGATGACAGCAAGGAGTTCCTGGAAGACAGCAAGATACAGGAGCTGCTCACCAAATATTGCAAATTCCTGCCAGTTCCTATCGCGTTTGGCAAGAAAAAAGAGTGGAAAGACGGCAAAGAGCAGGAGACCGCTGAGGATAATGTGATTAACAACACCACACCAGCGTGGATTAAGAAACCTGCAGACCTTAAGGAGGAGGACTACACAGCATTCTACCGTGAGCTCTACCCATACGCAGAGGAGCCGCTGTTCCACATACACCTTAATGTAGACTATCCTTTCAACCTGACAGGTATACTCTACTTCCCTAAGGTTAAGAACACTATTGAGCTTCAGAAGAACAAGATACAGCTCTACTGCAATCAAGTATTTGTAACAGACAGTGTTGAGGGCATAGTTCCAGACTTCCTGACACTGCTGCACGGTGTTATTGACTCGCCAGACATTCCGCTTAACGTGAGCCGTTCATACCTGCAGAGTGACAGCAACGTGAAGAAGATTTCAGCTCACATAACCAAGAAAGTATCTGACAGCCTTATGGATATATTCAAGAAAGACCGTAAGGAGTTTGAGAAGAAATGGGAGAGCCTGAAGATATTCATAAGCTACGGTATGCTTACAGAGGATAAGTTCTATGACCGTGCACTCGGATTCAACCTCTTCACCACCACAGACGGTGACCACTACACATACGAGGAGTACAAGAAGCTGGTTGAGGGCGCGCAGACAGACAAGGACGGCAATGTGATATTCCTCTATGCAGCCAACAAGGATGCCCAGTACAGCTATATTGAGGCAGCCAAGGCCAAGGGATACAGCGTACTGCTCTTCAATGATGAGCTTGACGTGCACCTGGCTTCAAAACTGGAGCAGAAGAATGAGAAAACCCGCTATGTGAGAGTTGACTCTGACACCATTGACCGTCTTATAGTAAAGGAGGACGCCGCTAAGATTGACCTCACCGATGAGCAGAAGACAGCAATGACAAAGATATTCTCATCACAGGCTCCAAAGACCGAGAAAGAGGATTACATAGTGTCACTCAGCGCAATGGGTGCTGACGCTCAGCCAATTATAATCACCCAGAATGAGTTCATGCGCCGTATGAAAGAGATGTCACGTCTGCAAGGCGGCATGATGGGATTCTACGGCGATATGCCAAACTCCTACACTCTGGTACTCAATACAGACCACAAGCTTATAAAGGATATTGTGGAGAAGGAGGGCGCAGAGCTTGACAGCAAGGTGGCTCCGCTCAATGATGAGATAGCAGCCTGCAAGAAGCAGGTTGACGAACTCAAGGCCAAGCACAAAGACCTCAAGGAGGAGGAGAAGCCTGAAGTGGAGAAAGACATTATCCGCACACAGGAGGCACGAGAGAGCGAGCTTGAGAAGCAGAAGACAGAGCTCTACTCCACCTTTGCAGCCTCAGAGCCTAAGATCAAGCAACTTATTGACCTTGCGCTTCTTGCCAACGGCATGCTAAAGGGCGAGGCTCTCAGTGAGTTTGTTAAACGTAGCGTAAATCTGCTGTAGGAGTAAAATCCTACAGCATAAAAAATCCCCGCCACCTCAATGGTAGCGGGGATTTTTATTTGATAGCTTTGCTTACAATTTCTGTAATTAAGCCTGAGCCTCTACAGAAACGTATGACTTATCGTCTCTCTTCTTGCGGAATACCACGATACCGTCAATAAGAGCGAACAGGGTGTGATCCTTGCCCATACCTACGTTTTCACCTGGGTGGTGAACTGTACCGCGTTGACGAACTAAAATGTTGCCGGCTTTAGCGAACTGACCGCCAAAGATTTTGATACCAAGTCGTTTGCTTTCTGACTCACGACCGTTGTTTGAACTACCTTGACCTTTTTTGTGTGCCATTTCTTTGCCCTTTCATTTAAGCTACAACATCCTTAATAACTATCTCTGTAAAGCACTGACGGTGTCCGTTTCTTACACGATAACCCTTACGGCGACGTTTTTTGAACACAATCACTTTTTCTCCCTTTACGTGTGACACAACCTCGGCAACAACCTTGGCTCCGTCAACAGTAGGAGTACCAACATTAACTTTTCCGTCAGCGTCAACAAGCAGAACCTTGTCAAACTCCACCTTTGCGCCGCGGTCTTCGTTAAGACGATGTACAAACAGTTTCTGGTCTTTCTCTACCTTGAACTGCTGTCCAGCGATTTCAACAATAGCGTACATAATATAAAAATTGTTTTATAGGTACATTCCTGAGGTGCGTTTCACCAAAAACGACTTATCATACCTGTTGGAATTTGGACTGCAAAGGTAGTGTAAATTATATTCAAAACCAAAAAACACTCAGAGTTTTTTACATTTAAGGAAAAATTATTTAACTTTGCAGAGTTAAACATAACTATACGCGATGAAAAAAACTTTTACTCTTTTACTAGCCCTTACAATTGCGAGTGCTGCATTTGCAGAGAGAAAATGGGGCATTGAAGCCGGATATGACCACAACTGGCTCATTAGCAAGACTTCTTATCAAGCCACAACCCTTGACGGAGAGACAATAAAAGATCAACAAGAGTTAAAAGCAACCGTAAACCTTGACGGATTCCACGTAGGCGGTACTTTCCTATACTGTTTTGATGAAGTGGAAGGCCTGGCAGTGGGCGGAGGAATACAGTACCAGTTTGCAAGAGGCGCTGTACAGCAAGATCAGGTTAGAGCTCTTATTTTTGACCTGACTACAGAGTCGATTGAGCAAGAACTTGCAAAATGCAAAAAGCTCTCATATACAATGCATTCTCTCCAGATTCCACTGAGAATTGGATATGAATACACATTTGACAATGACCTTGGCATTTTTGCGTACGCAGGCCCAATCCTGAATTTTGCGCTTGACTGGTATATCCAGGGAGAGACAGCAGACGGTTACACTGCCACATTGCACCAGATAAGCGGAGTGTTTGTGGGCAAGCAAGGCGACAGTCAAACCACCAAAAGTGACAACGACTACAAACATTACAATATCTTTGATTTGGGCTTGGGCGTAGCCGTAGGATTAAGTTACAAATGGGTTTACTTCTCAGCCGGTTGTGATGTAGGCCTGCTTAACATCTGCAGTCATCCGTCATACTCACTCAGCCTCATCAATACACGCTACAATATTGACAACACGGCTCGTAACATACAGCTCAAGCTGGCTTTAGGCTTCAGATTTTAAAATTGAATCTTAATCCGGACTTTATATCACTAATTCAGCAGCAGACAGGTGCTGACGCAGAAAAATTCTTTGAGGCTCTACAGGAGCCTCAAAGCACATCTGTACGTATCAATAATAAGATAGAGGCAGCTGACTTAGAGATTCTTAACAGTAGCAGACCTATCCCCTACTGCGCCACAGGGTACTCTCTCCCATCCCGTCCTGATTTCACCCTTGACCCCATGCTGCACGGCGGAGCCTACTATGTGCAGGAGGCTTCAAGTATGTATCTGGAGAGCATAATCAGCAAATATATTACAGGGAGTGTCAGGTGCCTTGACCTCTGCGCCGCTCCAGGTGGAAAGTCAACCCACCTTGCATCACTACTCTCATCTGACAGTCTTATAATAAGCAATGAGATAATGCCTCAAAGGGCTAACATTCTGGCAGAGAACATGATAAAATGGGGCAATAGGAACACTATAGTTACAAACAATAAGCCGTCAGATTTCAAAAAGCTGGGCGCTATTTTTGACATTGTTGTGGCTGACGTGCCATGCTCAGGTGAGGGAATGTTCCGCAAGGAGCCGCAGGCTGTGGAGCAATGGAGCCTTGATAACGTAATGATGTGCGCTGAGAGGCAGAAAGACATCACATCTGATATTTGGAGCACTCTTAAAGAGGGCGGATTACTTGTTTATAGCACCTGCACCTTCAACCACTTTGAGGATGAGGATAATGTGGAGTGGGTAGCCTCCGAACTGGGAGCTGAAATACTGGAACAGAGGCACTTCTACTTTCATGAAACCATTGGAGAAGGGTTCTACATAGCCGCGCTCAGGAAGACATCGGCGGCTGGAGGGGCAGCTAAGATTAAGCCATCAAAACAGAAAAAGAGCCCTGCCACGGCTACCGTGAAACTGCTTAAGGAACCTTCTGAATACGCTGTAATTGAAACATCGGAGTGTTTATGCGCAGTGCCACAGGCGGATAAGGAGCTCTACACATACGTGGCGGAAAACTTCAGAACTCTTAAGTGTGGCGTGCCATTATGTTCATTCAAGGGCAAGGATGAGATACCTGCCCACGCACTGGCCGTATCCAAGGCCCTAGACGTCAGCAAAACGGCGGTATGCAATGTGGACAAGCCCACCGCTCTCAGTTATCTGAGACGCGAGGCTATAAACATTGATAGCACTGAACGTGGATATGTGCTGATAACATATAACAATCTGCCTCTTGGCTGGGTTAAGAACCTTGGCAACAGATGTAACAACCTCTACCCTGATTATTGGAGAATACGCAAACAATAGATATGGCAACCCTGTACCTTATACCTAACACCCTTGGAGAGTGCGCATTAGAGAATGTACTCCCTGCCGGCAACACCAAAATAGTTACATCTATAAAGCATTTTATAGTTGAGGATATTCGCACGGCACGACGTTTTCTCAAACTTGTTGACAAACAGATTGACATAGATTCTCTTACATTCTACACTCTAAACCAGCACACTGACACCACCGTTATAGGCTCATATCTTGACCCAATGAAGGATGGCTTTGACGTAGGAGTTATATCAGAGGCCGGCTGCCCTGCTGTGGCAGACCCAGGCGCCGATGTGGTGGCCATTGCCCAAAGGAGAGGCTACCGTGTGGTTCCGCTTGTAGGCCCGTCATCCATACTGCTCTCAGTGATGGCATCGGGGTTCAACGGACAGAGTTTTGCATTCACAGGATATCTGCCAATAGATGAGAATGAACGACAGAAAGCCATCAAAAAGATGGAGACGCGCATCTACACGGAGCACCAGACTCAGATATTCATTGAGACGCCTTACCGTAACAGCAAACTTTTAGAGCAGCTTGTGCGCTACTGCCAGCCGCAGACCAAACTCTGCATAGCCTACGGAATAACCACTGCTGATGAGAATATCCGCACCAGGAGCATTGCAGAGTGGAGAAAGGATCTGCCAAAGCTGGAGAAAACGCCCTGCATATTCCTTCTCTATAAATAAAGCGCCTCAAAAATTTTTGCATTTCTGAAAAAAGCACTATCTTTGCACCATAAACGGAGCGGAGAACACTACTGTCCGTCTCTATTTTTCTATTCTTATATAATCACTTATTTTTTTACACAAGGAATCAACATTCCATTTTTTATGGCTGAAGAAGAAGTTAAAAGGAAACGCACCCGTATCAAGCGTTCCGTAGAAACCGGTGAGATTATTAATGAGAGTCTTATGGACGCACCTGCAAAAGCGGTGAGAGCCACAACCACACTTAAGAAGATTGACATTGAGGAGCCGGCTGTGGAGGAGCGGGTTACAGCACCAGAAGCTGAGGCGGAGGCTGCACCTGTAAAGCGTACACGCAAGAAGAAAGAAGTGGCTCAAGCTGAAACAGCTGAGAGTCAGGAGCCTGCACAGCAGCACAATCACGCCCCACAGAAAGAGAATGAGCGCCCATACGAGTTTGGAGACCTGATAACAGGCATGGGAGTGCTTGAGATAGTGAGTGACGGATACGGATTCCTGCGCTCACCAGAATATGACTACTGCGCATCACCTGATGACGTATATGTCTCACAATCACAAATTAAGCTATTCGGACTACAGATAGGTGACACCATTGAAGGTCCTATCCGCCCGCCTAAGGACGGCGAAAAATATTTTGCACTTGTACGTGTAAACAAAATTAACGGCTGTGAGCCTTCAAAGGTGCGTGACCGCGTGCCTTTTGAACACCTCACCCCACTCTTCCCAGAGGAGAAGTTCACCATTAACGGCGGACCTCACACATCAATGTCAACCAGAATAATGGACCTCTTCTGCCCTATAGGCAAAGGTCAGCGTGGTCTTATCGTGGCCCAGCCTAAGACTGGTAAAACGGTATTACTCAAGGAGTTGGCAAACTGCATACTTGAGAACCACCCAGAGGTTTACATGATAATCCTGCTTATTGACGAGCGTCCTGAGGAGGTTACCGACATGGCTCGCAGCGTAAAGGCTGAGGTCATAAGCTCCACATTTGATGAGCCAGCCGAGAAGCACGTAAAGGTGGCCACAATTGTGCATGAGAAGGCAAAACGCCTTGTAGAGTGCGGCCATGATGTGGTTATTCTGCTTGACTCAATAACACGTCTGGCACGTGCATATAACACCACAGCCCCTGCGTCAGGCAAGATACTTTCCGGTGGTGTGGACTCTAACGCCCTGCATAAGCCAAAACGTTTCTTTGGCGCCGCCCGTAACATAGAGAACGGTGGCAGCCTTACCATCATAGCCACAGCTCTTACGGAGACAGGTTCAAAGATGGATGACGTTATATTTGAGGAGTTTAAGGGTACAGGTAACATGGAGCTTCAGCTTGACCGCAAGCTCTCTAACCGCCGCATATTCCCAGCCATTGACATTATGGCTTCTGGAACACGCCGTGATGACCTTCTCCTCGATGAGAACACTCTGCAGCGTATGTGGATTGTACGCCGTCACCTCTCTGACATGACATCAGTGGAGGCAATGGAGTTCCTAAAGGAACGTCTTGCAATGACTAAGGATAATGAGGAGTTCCTGGTATCTATTAATGGATAACCAACTGTTTGTGATGTCCTGCACTATCTACAATAAGAACAGCCTCAAGGTCATACTTTGAGGCTTTTATTATTTCACGAATGCGGGCGGTGTCACCTATTACCATGAATGAGGTGGCGTATGCGTCAGCAATGTCACAGACAGGAGCCAGCACACTGGCACTTAGGAGTTTATGATTGGTAGGATACCCTGTGACAGGGTCTATTGTATGTGACACTTTGCGCTCCTTGGTTATATAGAACTGACGGTAATTACCCGATGTAGCCAGTGCACGGTTGTCAAGAGAGATTATGCTCTCCACATCGGTGTTAAGCTGCGATGCATCATCCACAGGGCTAACAATACCCACACGCCACGGCACACCAGCTGAATTTACGCCACGTGCAACCATCTCACCACCTATGTCAACCAAATAGTTCTCCACAGAGCGGCTCTCAAGGAAATCACCAACCAAATCACAGGCATATCCCTTGGCTATAGCACTGGCGTCCAGTTTTATACGCGGATCAGACTTGTAGAGTCTGCCACCTTCAAGAGAGATTTTATCATACCCCACAAACTGCTTGATGCTGTCAATTTCCGCCTTTGTTTTCAGCGTGGCGGTGTCAGACGGGTCATATCCAAAACCCCACAGATTTACAAGAGGGGCCACAGTCATGTCAAACGCACCATCAGTGGCACGGCTCACGTAGAGAGCGTCTTCAAATACTGTTGCAAAATGGAAATCCACAATCACGGCTGTGTCAGAACGGTTTATACGTGATATCACAGACGATGTGTCAAATGTGGAGAGGCTCTTGTTAACCACTGCAAACAGAGAGTCAAACTCTTGTCCGTAGTTCTCAGGAGCCGTGTACTTTATTGAATAATAGGTGCCAAACACCTTACCTACATTATTTTGCGGCTGTGCAGCCCTTCTGCAGCTACAAAAGATAAACGTAATTGTAACAGCAATCGCAAGGAATACTCTTTTTTTCATAAAACTGATATTTTCAGTGGCAAAATTAGTGAAAAAAAGATAACTTTGCACCACTAACGCAGAATGTTATGGATTACTTGTATACTATAGGGGGACTGCTGTTACTGCTTGCTGGCGGAGACTATCTGGTAAACGGAGCTGTGGATATTGCAAACAGGCTTAAAATTTCACCACTTATAGTGGGAATGACTATTGTGGCGTTCGGCACATCGGCGCCTGAGTTGATAGTAAGTCTGGAGGCGGCTATTACAGGCCACCCGGAGATAAGCCTTGGCAACGTGATTGGCTCTAACATAGCAAACATAGGCCTTATATTAGGGCTCACGGCACTAATACTGCCGCTGGCCGTACAAAAGGTGTCATTTACACGTGACATGCCGTTTCTCATTATGATTAGCGTTATGCTCTTTGCCGTTATGAAAGACGGACTCGTATCACGCTATGAAGGCATTATGTTCGTGCTGCTTATAATCTGCCACACCATATGGTGCATTACCCAGACCCCGAAGCCTGAGAAAGAAGAGATTCCAGCGCCTAAATACAGCATTGTCATGGCTCTGATAATAACAGTAACGGCAATTGCAGCATTGGCGATCGGTTCTGACCTTCTTATTGATGGAGCAAGCGGCATTGCACGCAACTGGGGCATTTCAGAGAGGGTTATCGCCATAACAATAGTGGCGTTTGGCACAAGCGTACCTGAGCTTGTAACATCCATAATAGCAGCAGCCAAGAAAGACGCTGACATAGCTATTGGCAACATAATAGGCTCTAACATTTTCAACATATTGTTTGTACTGGGCACATCGGCCTCCATACACCCTATATCAAACTACTCATTCTCCACATTCAAGGTGGATTTGCTCTGTATGATTGCTTTTGCGGTGGCTCTTATAATTGGAATTTTCCCGTTCAGGAGAATGATTCTAAAGAAACAATACCCCGATGCACGCTATAGCTCGCTTGGCAGGATATCCGGTGCTATCATTCTGGCTGGATATATAGCCTACATAGTAATGTTATTCTAAAACTAAAACCCTGACATACAATGGCAAACCCTCAGAAATTTGACAAAAGATATATGCAGATGGCACAGGTGTGGGCGCAGAACTCATACTGCGTACGCAGGCAGGTTGGCGCCATCCTGGTAAAGGACAACATGATTATATCTGACGGATATAACGGCACGCCTGTAGGATTTGAAAATATTTGCGAAGATGAGGCCACGGGGCTCACAAAGCCATACGTACTGCACGCAGAGGCCAATGCCATAACCAAGGTGGCACGCTCACATAACAGCAGTGAGGGCGGAACCATGTATGTCACCACATCACCGTGCATAGAGTGCGCCAAACTGATAATCCAGGCTGGCATAAAGAGAGTTGTGTATTCAGACACATACCATAACACAGACGGAATTGAGCTCCTTAAACGTGCTGGAGTTGAAGTGGTTAAAATTGAAAACTATGAATAAAATCATTACACCAATAATCATTGCGGTTTTTGCCGCTGTTGCCTTAATCATAGGCATTACCATAGGTAAACAGATGAGTTACACAGCCTACCCTACTGTGGAGCAGGAGGCGGTACAAGTGAAATCTTACGGCGGCCAGTCTAACAAATTTGCAAAGATTAACGCAATTCTATCACTTATAGACCAGGCTTACGTTGATGACATCGATGTGGACAACCTCACAGATGACATCCTGCCAGACATAATGCACAATCTGGACCCACACTCTGCCTACGTGCCTGCATCTGAGGTGGAAGAGTCTCATGAAGACCTTGAGGGCTCCTTCAGCGGCATCGGCGTACAGTTCAACATTCAGAATGACACCGTGATGGTGGTTGACGTTATAGCCGGCGGCCCTTCTGAGAAACTGGGAATACGCCCGGGCGACCGCATTGTGGAGGTTAATGACAGCACGTTCACAGGCCCTGAGATAACTAACAACAAGGTGCTCAAGAACTTGAGAGGCAAAAAAGGCACAAGCGTGAACGTTAAAATACGCCGCGCCGGCATCACAGAGCTGATTCCTTTCAAGATTGTAAGAGATGACATCCCAGTAAACAGCGTTGACATATACTACATGATAACCCCTACCATAGGTTACATGAAGATAAGCCGTTTTGGGGCAAACACATACGAGGAGTTTATGACAGGACTCACAGACCTCAAAAACAAGGGTGCCAAGGAGTTCATCATTGACTTGCGCTATAACGGCGGCGGCTACTTGTATGCTGTAATACAGATGGTTAACGAGTTCCTTGAAAGAGGTGAACTTATTGTTTACACTGAAGGTCTGCACTCTGCACGTAACAATGTGTTTGCTGACGGCACAGGCCACTTCAAAGGCTATAAGGTTTGTGTGCTTATAAATGAGTTCTCAGCCTCAGCAAGTGAGATTTTCTCAGGCGCCATCCAGGATTTGGACCGTGGCGTGATAGTTGGACGCCGCTCATTTGGCAAGGGTCTGGTTCAGCAGCAGATTCCTCTTACAGACGGCTCAGAGATACGCCTGACCACATCACGTTACCACACTCCATCAGGACGCTGCATACAGAAACCATACAAGCAGGGCAAGATAGATGAGTATGAGAAGGACATTGTGGAGCGTTATGACCGTGGAGAGTTCTTTGCGTCAGACAGCATAACACTGGCAGACTCCCTTGTATTCTACACCAAATACGGACGCAAGGTGTATGGCGGCGGAGGTATCATGCCAGACTACTTTGTGGCGCATGACACCACCATTTACAACAAACTATACAAGAACCTTTCTCTTGGAAGCCACCTATACAGTTTTGCATTCCAGTATGCAGACCGCAACCGCAAGGAGCTTAGCAAGATAAAGTCATGGCAGGCTATGCAGAAGCACATAATGGACAGCAACTACATAAGTGAGTTCAAAAAGTATCTGGCAGATAAAAAAGTGGAATTCACAGAGCAGGAGTTTGCTGACTGTCAGAGCATTGTGGAGAATATTCTCCAGTCATACATAGCACGTACCATACTTGGTGACGAGGGCTTCTACCCTATCTACAACCAGCATGATGAGACTCTGAAGAAGGCGCTGGAGGTGATGGAGAAAAATTGATTTGCTAAATATTGCAATTATAGATAATTGTAATTAAATTTGCGTTAGTTTTTAAAAATCAGCACTATGAATAAGTCAGATTTAACTGCGGCCATAGCCGCTAACTCAGGATTGTCAAAGATTGACGCCAAGAAGGCGCTTGATGCGTTTGTAAAAGTTGTTTCATACCAGCTTAAGCGTGGTGAAAAGATTTCAATTACTGGGTTCGGTTCATTCCAGACTGTGCAGCGTAAGGCAAGAACAGGTGTCAACCCTGCCACACAGGACAAAATGGAGATAGCCGCCAAAAAGAGTGTTAAATTCAAGGCAGGTGCTGAACTTGCTGATAAAATACAGTAGATAAAAGATTATGGAAGAACAGATATTAAATAGTGTAATACAGGCTGTTAAAAGCTTGTATGGGGCGGATGTGGACAAGTCTGCGCTCTCACTTGGCAAGACCAAGAAGGAGTTTACAGGTGACCTTACCTTGGTTGTGTTCCCTCTTCTGAAAGTTTCAAGACAGAAGCCAGAGGATACTGCAGAGGCTATAGGCGCCTATCTAAAGCAGAACTGCCCGCAAGTGGCTGATTATAACGTGATTAAAGGTTTTCTTAACCTTTCACTTGCACAGGCGTGCTGGGTTGACACTCTCAATGCCATAGACGCTGATTCAAACTTTGGATTCAAGCCTGTCACAGAGAGTTCTCCACTCTACATGGTGGAGTACTCCTCACCAAATACAAACAAGCCTCTTCACCTTGGTCACTTACGTAATAACCTGCTGGGCTTCAGCCTCTCCAAGATACTTGAGGCCAACGGTTACAAGGTGGTTAAGACAAACATAGTGAATGACCGTGGCATACATATCTGCAAGTCCATGATTGCATGGCTCAAACACGGAAACGGAGCCACGCCTGAAAGCACAGGCATAAAGGGAGACCACCTGGTAGGCGACTACTATGTAGCCTTTGACAAAGATTATAAGGCTCAGATTAAGGAGCTTATGGAGAAAGGCCTTTCAGAGGATGAAGCCAAGGCTCAGGCTCCTATCATCAAGGAGGCGCAGGAGATGCTGCGCAAATGGGAGGCCGGCGATGCTGAGGTTCGCGCACTATGGCAGAAGATGAATAACTGGGTATATGCAGGCTTTGATGAGACATACAAGCGTATGGGCGTGGGCTTTGACAAGATTTATTATGAATCAGATACATATCTTGTAGGCAAGAAGAAGGTGGAGGAAGGCTTGGAGAAGGGTATCTTCTACCGTCGTCCTGACGGCTCTGTCTGGGCTGACCTTACAAAAGACGGCCTTGATGAGAAGCTTCTGCTACGCTCTGACGGGACATCGGTGTACATGACACAGGATATAGGAACCGCCACTCTCCGTTTCTCAGACTACAACATAGACAAGATGATATACGTGGTGGGCAATGAGCAGAACTACCACTTCCAGGTGCTGTCACTGCTGCTTGACAAGCTCGGCTTCTCATTTGGCAAGGATCTGGTACACTTCTCATACGGTATGGTGGAGCTGCCTGAGGGCAAGATGAAGAGCCGTGAGGGAACTGTGGTTGATTCAGATGACCTTATGGATGAGATGGTTACAACCGCCACACAGATTTCAAAAGAGCTTGGAAAACTTGACGGTCTGACAGAGAAGGAGATTGCAGACACCTGTGAGATTATTGGCATGGGTGCGCTCAAATACTTCCTGCTGAAGGTTGACCCGCGCAAGAACATGGTGTTCAACCCTAAGGAGTCCATTGATTTTAACGGCAATACAGGACCATTCATACAATACACCTACGCACGTATCAAGTCTGTGCTACGCAAGGCTGAGGAGAGCGGTGTTGTCATCTCTGATTTGCAGGCTGACTTGCAGCTCAGCGATAAGGAGGCCGGACTGGTACAGACGCTGGCTGCGTTCCCTGCAGTGGTTGCACAGGCAGGAGTGGAATACAGCCCGAGCCAGATTGCCAACTATATTTATGACCTTGTTAAGCAGTACAACCAGTTCTACCATGATTTCCAGATACTTAAGGAGGAGAACGAGGCTCTGCGCAGCTTCCGTCTTGTACTGTCAAGAAATGTGGCCAAGGTAATATCAAGAGGCATGAGCCTGCTGGGTATTCAGGTGCCTGAAAAGATGTAATATGGACTATTCAGAAGATTACAAATGGAGTTTAGGTATTATTGAAAAGTTCTGCGCCAAAGGCTCAGAACTTTACAATATACTAGTTACGCACAGCAAGGCCGTGGCAGACCGCGCCGTTCAGGTGGCGGAAGCCCATCCTGAGCTTAATGCTGACAGCCATTTCATTTACCGTGCGGCAATGCTCCATGACATAGGCATTATCAAGACAAACGCTCCCTCCATATATTGTGAGGGTGATGAGCCGTATATATGCCATGGGTATTTGGGCGCAGACATGCTACGCTCTATTGGACTTGATCAGTACGCCTACGTGGCAGAAAGGCACACCGGCACAGGACTCAGAAGAGAATATATTATTGAGAACGGCCTGCCGTTGCCGCTTGACCGCACATACATGCCAGAGACTATAGAGGAGAAAATAGTCTGCTACGCTGATAAATTCTACTCAAAAACAAAACTTTACAACTGCAAAGATGCGGCTGCTGTAAGGGTCTCTCTTAAAAAATTCGGAGATGACACTGTGGAGCGTTTTAACGCATTAGATGAAATGTTGAGATAATATGGCATTCGGATTTAATACATACACGCCACCTGCAACCAAGAATCTTATTATAATAAACTGCCTGTGCTTTCTGGCCTCTATTGCGCTCCCTAAGTTTGCAGGCATTGATGTTATAAACATGCTTGGTCTGCACTATGTAGGTGCGGAGGCGTTTAACCCTGTGCAGTTTCTTACATACATGTTCCTGCATGACACATCGGGGCTGACACATATATTCTTCAATATGTTTGGCTTGTGGATGTTTGGCAGGGCCATAGAGGA
>ONBO01000053.1 GCA_900316125.1 uncultured Bacteroidales bacterium
GTGACAATAAAATTTGAGTGTAAAATATCTTATTTTGTGCAAAATAGCATATTGTATTATCTTATTATGCGCAAAATAACATATTATATTATCTTATTTTGCAAAAGGAAGTCAGGAGAAATCAACTTGTGCATTTATTGCACAAGTTGCCCCCTTGCAAATCTGAATCAAAAACAGTACCTTTGCAATTAGTAGTAACCAACAAAAAAATCAATCAAATGAAGAAACTTACACTTTTTATTATTACGGTAATGAGCCTCTTTATGCTGTCAAGCTGCAAGAGAGGCCCGGTTGAGACCACAAAGGAGTTCTATAAGAACGTTCAGCTTTGCAAAGTGGACGAGGCTAAAAAATACTGCACAGAGAGCACTGGCAAACTTCTTGACCTCAGTATGTCATTTGGAGCAAAGCCAAACCCAGACTACAAGATGGAGAACGTACGTGACTCTGTTTCTGGTAATCACGCATGGGTATGGTTTACTAACGAGAACGGGAATGAGCAAAAATTTGAGCTCGTAAAAGTTGACGACGAGTGGCTCGTTTCTATTTCAAAATAGTAATATTCCTCACAATTCTAACGTTCACCTCCTGCTCACATAAAAATGATGCAGGAGGTGATTGTATTGTGCCGTCAAAGGTTCGCAGCGGCGATGTTATCCTTAGGCGTGAGGGTGGCATGACGTCTCAGATTTTTGCATCCATCGCATCGGAGGAGAAAGTATTTTCACATATAGGCATTATCTACATTGCCCACGGCGATACCACCGTCCTGCACTGTGAAGCCATTGAGACTGGGGAGGCAAGTTCTCTCAGGAATGAGAGTTTCTGCAATTTTATAAGTGAAGCAGACACATTCAGCATCTACAAACTGAATGTGCCTGACAGTTTATCTAGTAAAGTGGCGGAACAGGCTCACGCCATGTACATGGCCGGAGCAAAATTTGACTACTCCTTTGACGCTGGCACGGACTCACTACTCTACTGCACTGAATATGTAGCCAAGGCAATCAACCTTGCCATGGGTGATACCATCATAACTCCAAGCCTTACCATACATGGTAAAAAAGGGTTCTCAATTGATGACATCGCTGCATTTTGCAAAGCTCAACAATAATCTCCTTGACTTAATCATCAACTGGAATAAGCCTATGTAAAAGCGGGTGACTAAACTTAACGCTTAGTCACCCGCTTTCCAACGTAGGCACCAGATGCACAAATTGATGTGCAGAGTAGCAAAAAAATACAAAATGTTAAGTTCAATGATTATTTATTTCCATATAGACTTAATGGCAAGTCTTCTAAGATGAATTTTGATAAATAATGGTAACCAAAACCAGCGCCAGTGGTGACACCGCCAGCCAACGTAACACCCACTATAACGGAACAACCTATTGCAACCTTAGCTCGTAATGCAGCAGATGCTGCATTACGAGCTGCGATTATAGCATATTGAGACGCCATATCAGCATTTTTACGCAATAAATGTCCCTCTGCAAGCAATTCTGGGGTCCACTCATAATCCGTGGCAAATGTACCAGAAAATTGATTAATAGATTCTGAAATTTTATCGGCAATTGCAGATTCTGCTGCCCATGCATTTGCATTAGCAATCGAGGAAGCGCAATAAGAGTAACAACCATAGCATCCCGCACCAATAACAGCACCAGCAGCCGTACCTATAAGAGAACCAAGACCAACATAATTTGCCAATGCCAAACCATCGGCTTTTTTTGCAAGACCATATATGGTACCTCCAACTATACCTACAGCCTCGCCTATCGAAGCTCCTACAGATACAAAGGTACCAAGAGTTTTAGCAGCCATAAGTGCTGCAACGGAAGAACCTATAAAGTATCCGGAAATAGCTCCTAAACAGGTACCAATACCAGCTCCAATGAGTGCACTTTTTGCTAAATCCCAACCTGAATAACCTTTGTTATAGCCATACCACAAGCCAGCCCCTGTGCCTAACACAGCTCCTATAGCAGCACCTATGCCAACAACAGCAAGTACGCCTATGTTTCCGCTTGGATCCGTATAGCTTAGCGGGTTACCGAAACAGTACATGTAGCGGTTGTAGTTTAGCCAGTTATCTGGCGCCTGAATGAACGGATCCACACTCAGGAACATGCCCACAAGAGGGTCATACACACGGCCGTTCATGTTTATAAGGCTCATGCCGTCTATGTGCTCGTGGCCTGTAAAACCTCTATTGTTTAACAAGTCTGTGCGGGTGTCAGCCTCTGACCAGTTGTATGGTTTAACCCTCCTGCCCCACGGGTCGTAGGCGTAACGCTCCAGCATGTTGCCCGATGCGTCGGTGGTCGCCACTATGGAGCCGAGACGGTCTGTGTAGTTGTAGTAGAGTGTGCGCTCTCCGCCCTTCTCTATCATCATGGCTCCGCTCTTGAGGTAGTGGATTTTTGTGGTATTGCCCTGCGTGTCAGTCACCTCCTCATAGTTGCCGGAGTAGTAGCGCACGGTGTTTCCTTTACCAGTGGTGTATTCTGTCTTTACCCTCTGCTCGTTTGGATTGTAGGTTATGCCGTAACGTCTCTCCCCCTCTGTAACGCTCTCCACCTTGCCAAAGTCTGTGTAGGTTATATTCTGCTCTTCCTTGGGCATTACATCTGGGACTCCGTCTATTGAACTTAGCGCATGTGGGTGGTTCTCATCCTCATATCTCAGGGTGTAGTCTCCAAGGACGCTCCTGCGGACCATGTTGTTCATGTCATCATACTCTATGCGGTCTGACACCGTGGCTACGTCTTCCTGACCCTTGTAAACCTCCCAGCTTGTGAGACGGTTCTGCGCATCATAGCCGTACCTGCTCACCTGGGCGGTTAGTCCGTCCATGTGTCTCTCAAGGTTGCCTCTTGTGTCATAGATGTACATGTGGTGTATCACATCGCCGCACCTCTTAAAACTCATGTTGCCGGACTTGTCATATTCATATCTGGTCACCACGCCGCCACGGCTCTCTGTGAGAATCTGACCCATGGCGTTGGCGGTAAGCGGCTTGTATATATCATTGCCGTCTGCGTCCCTTACCAGAGCAAGCATGCCGTTCTCATCATATATGTTCTCCGTATAGTAGCCTGAAGGATAGGTCTCACGTGAAACACGGCCGTACCCGTCGTATGATGCCTTCCTTACAAAGCTCTTGCCGTCTATTACATCTGTCACCTTGGTGATGCGGTCAAAGCTGTCATACTCATAACTCTGGCTTACACCGCCGCTCAGGCTCTCCTGTATAAGGCGGTTGCGGCTGTCATACTTGTAGACAGTCAACGCTCCGCTGCAGTTCTTCTGCATCAGCAGACCCTCTGGTGAGTAAGTGTAGGTTGTGGTGAGAGTGCGTCCGCCCTGCTTGCGGCTGCTTTCAACCAACTCCCCGAACTCATTGTATGTGGTCTTTACAACACCACCGTCCGCTTCTGATATTAAAGTACGGTTGCCTTGCTTGTCATACTCCATATATACAGCCACTCCGCCATCAGGGGCGGCTGTTTTCACCTTGCCGTCCGGATAGTAGGTGTAGCGAACTGTCTTGCCGTTGGTGGTGACACTCTCTGTCCAGCCCTCCGCACTGAGGGTCTTTGCGACCGTGGCTTCAGGGGTGCGCATCGTGGTGGTGCGACCGCTGTACGTTAGGACTGTCTCTCCGGAAGGCCTTGTCACCTTTGTCACCCTGCCGTAATCGTCGTAGGAGTACTGCTCAGCCCACTCCTCCGGTGCGGGGCTGAACGACGGTGAGGACACTCTGCCCAGCGTGCCGTCTGCATTGTACTCCATTACCACGTATATCTTCTTTCCGCCGAGTCCGTAGCTCTCCCTGCACAGCTCTTTCCCATCTGAGGAGTACCATGTCTTTATGCTACCGTAACCGCCAGCCCGCTCCTCCACATAGTATGACGCGTTATACGGGTTACCCTCCTCCGCCCAGTGTCTCTCTGTGTATTTGCTCACGCTGGTCGGCGTTATTGTCTGAATGACCTCTCCAAGGCTGTTGTACTTGTATGTGGTCCTGTGACCGTAGGAGTCTGTCTCATGCTGGAGACGGTCGTTAACCGCGTCCCAGCTGCACGTAATCCGTTCCCCGAGGGCGTCGGTCTTGGACTGTACGTGGCGGCCGCTTACCGTGTAGGTGAACTTTTCTGTGCGCTCGCTGTCCCCTGTTCCATAGCGGACAGTCTGACAGTTGCCAAAAACATCATAGTCACTGTAGCGGGTTACAAGACCTCCCTCTTCTTCCATGACAAGGTTTCCCCTGGCGTCATACTCTGACTTTCTCTGCCTGCGCTCGCTCACACCGCCAAGGCTTACTAAGCTCTTGACACTTGCCGGACGGGACGGACACCATGAGCCTGCTTTTACGTATTCTATTTCTTGCAATACGTTGTGCTTGCCGTTACATGTGTATATGCGGCGTGGATTGCCGTATTCGTCATAATCCCTGTACGTGACGGCTCGCTCCAAGCCTGTTAGCTCGTCGCGCTCCGTCTGACGGTCCAGCTGGTTCTGGTAAACCCTGCCGTCATAACTCTCCTCTGTGAGGTAGACGTACGTCACGCTGCGCAACGCCTTCCCGCCTGCGCTCTCCATGCTTTTATACGGCACTGCTGAACGATGCTGCATACGGTACTGGCTGCTTAACTCCCTACCGCTCACCGCATCTGTGCTCTTAACAGTGCCGTAGCACATGAAGCTGTGGTTGCGGCTATCATACAATGCGCCGCTGTAATCGTAGCTTACGTCCGAGGTCTTACCCAAAGAGGTGCTCACAGACACTGTCTTCACCACATCAGGGGCTCCCGACGACACCGCTTTGTCATAGCTCAGACTTATGGTGTTGCGCAGGCCGTCCTCTATCTTTACTATCTTGTTGAAAACCTTGCTTGGAGATAGCTCAACTATGCCGTCAAGGCACTCTAAATAACGCAGACCTTCACTGCCGTCGTTTATCTCCGACACAGGCGGATAGTGTTTGCTTATGCGGTCCTCCTCTGAATCATTGGGGTTTAGGATGCAGTTGTCCGATGAGGCCACCTGCACAAAGCAGTCTCCTGTGCAGACATATAGACCTACAGACAGGCTATCCGTAACCAGTATGTCGGAGCGGCCGTCGCTGTTAACGTCCAGTACTGATATGGACGACTTCTTCGTGGTCTTGAGGGCGTCGCCCATCTCCGTCCCCACAAAATCCGTGCCGGTCGAAAGGTTCACCACCGCCTTGCCGCCTCTCAGAAGGAGAAAATCAGTGTTCCCGTCACCGTTGAAGTCTCCCGCGTACACGTTGTTCTTGCCGTCACTCTTTAGGGCTCCTGACATTATCTCTGTGAAAGAACCTTCCTTCTCCTCGTAGAAGCGTATCTCGCCACCCTTGCTCACCTCCATAAGGTCAGCCTTGCTGTTGCCGTTCACATTAACCACCCTGAAACCGCAGTTCACATAGCTCTTGACTCCGTCCGTGCTTGGGAAACGCCCTGACGCCTTCCTCGCTATGGTGCACGAGTCACCGTCGCCTGACACCGTGTAACCTGAGCTGTTGCCTGTCAGGATCATGCGTATGATGTCTGACTTACTGAGCCCGGTGCGCCATGCGTGGTAGATGGGGACATATTGGAGCGTGCCGTCGCCGTAGAAGTCGCCTGGAACCTCAGTACGTCTTTTGTACCATGTGCTCGCTGTACCGGATATCTTAGTATCTGCACTCTCGTCAAGAGGCTTCCATACCATCTTGCCGGAGACTTGGTCATACTTGCCTACGTAATGCGTCAGACGGCTGCCGCTCTGCTTGCCCGAACCATAAGTGGATGTGTATGTGGCGATGACCTCATCCACACCGTCATGGTCTATGTCATACAGCAGCATGCTCTCACAACCGTAATGACCGCCACTCACCTTACGCTCCATGACTCTATCCATACCATTGCATACCACAAGAGGATGGTCGTGACTGACATTGCTTTCATCTTTGAGCAGGTACACCTTGTCTGTGAGCCCGTCGCCCGTGATGTCACCAAGAGATACGCCAAGAAGGCTGCGCCATGTGGACAGTGAGGACTTCTGCGGGGCTTTCACGCTCCTTATGCAGTAGCTGTCCTCCGTCCACGTGAAACGGGTGGCTTCCAAACTGACGCCGCCCTTGCTGTAACTGATCCCCGCAAGGCGGCTCCGGTCCGTGCGAACACCGCCGTCCTTGTACGTCAGAACGTACTCTGACACGGGGGTGACGCCGTTCAGCACACGAACATTTTTAAGACGCAGCCATTTCTCTATCAGCCTACCGCCCACATACAGCCTTACTGGATTGGGGGTGCGCTCAAACTCAAACTCTATGACGCTCTCAAATCCCGCACCGCTCTTGTTCTTGCCGTAGGTCACACGCCCTTTTAAACTTTTCATGTCACCTCCATAAGATGTTATGTTATCAAAGGTGATGTAGTTGCCGTTGGAGTCGCATATTTCTGTCAAAGGCCAGCCGTAGCCGCCGCCGTCGGCGGCTGTGCCGCTAAACGTCAGCACCCTGCCCTCCTTTGTATATACCTTGAACTCTCTGAAGCCTTTCGCTCCTGCGTTATAGCCTACTATGCGGGCGTTGATGTTCTGCTCAGTTACGTACTCCGCACTGTCGCCGCTCTCCTTAACCTTTATGAGACGCATACCGTCAAGAGAGAGGGCGTCTTCCTTTGTGTACTCAACGCCTGCGCCACTGCCGTCAATGTGGACGCTTTTGCTTACTCTTGTTATGGCTGACAGGCCGCCCACGGTCCAGCCGCAGCCCATTAGCCCGTCGCCGCTCTGACTGTTATATACAAATTTAAGTTCCGGCTTCAAGCCGCCTACGCCTGTTGGGCACTCTATGGGTATCTCATAGGTAGCGGCGCCCGCTGGACTCACATTGAACTACGCCGGAATGCTGCCCACGGCAGGTGCGGCTGTTGCAAATATATATGGCATGAATGCCATTAAAAATAGTAAAATAGAAAGTAATAATGATTTCATCTCAATTAGATTGTTTGGCATGACAGAGCCTGAAAATTCCACCTAAATGGAATTTTCAGCCTGCCAGCATTAAAAACTTTAATAATATATTTATGAATGAGTGTTTATCAGTTGCCTTTAATAACCTTGAAGGAGGTGCTCTTATCTGCACCTAAGGTTACAACAACTATATATTGACCATCAGAGTAGGAAGAGAGGTCAATCATATTTCTACCAAGCGCAACGGCTTTTGACATCAACGACGCACCTACGTTAGAAAATACTTCTACATTCATAGGCTGGTCTGTGTCACCTTTTATGTCTATAGCTACAGGACCGTTTGTTGGGTTTGGATAAGCATCGATGCTCAAATCACCAAGTGTTATAGGACTGTCACTCTTTGTAATATCATCTGATTCAGCAAACGCACCTCTCAATGCTCCTGGCTGTTCATCTGAATCTTCTGTAACAATGTACCTTGCAGTTCTGTTACCTGCTGCATCATACTCAAACACAATGCTTTCCTTTGCAATACAATCTAAAAGTATTGCATAAAAACAAGTCAAAATAAAGATTAAATAAAATTTTTTCATACCCTTTAACGTTTATTAGTTTTCATTTCATTACGCCGCAAATGTACTATATATTTTAACGCTTTGTTAACACAATGTTAACAAATGTAAAGCTATGTTAAATATTTTAACATTTGTATTACATAATTGTAACAGAATGTTAACTGTTATTAGTTACCATACAGGCGAGAAGGAATGTAGTCAAATAAGAAATTTGATAAATAATGGTAGGTGCCAATAGAAAGTCCACCTACAGATGACGCATAAAGGGCTTTAACAGCACGTGCTATATAGTATGTATTCTTTTGAATAGCAATTGCTTCATAGTAAAGTAAATCTCTTTTTTCTTTCAACATAATATTAACCTGTTTTTTTACATAAAAATTATGCATTGTATCTATAGTTTTATCAGGAACTTTAGCCTCAATCAATAAGCCATTAATTTCTTTACTAAATTTTTCTTCTGCAGTTTTAGTAAATTCAGCAGTATATTTTTTAGATACCCAAGTATATTCTCCTTGTACATAGTCTTTGACAACTTCTTTATTATAAAGATATGACAGTTTGTAGCACCCAGCACCAATTGCAGCTCCAGCCGCCATACCAATAAGGGAGCCTAGAGCTGCATAATTCGCCAATTCCAAGCCATCAGCCTTTGTTGCAAGACCATATACGGTTCCTCCAACCAAACCTACCGTTTCACCTATTGAAGCACCAGCCTGAGTAAAGTTCCAAAGTGTTCTGGCAGACATAGCCGATGAAACAGAAGATCCAATAAAATATCCAGAAATGGCTCCTATACCAGCACCAATACCAGCACCAATTAATGCACTTTTTGCCAGATCCCAACCAGTATAGCCCTTGTTACATCCATACCAGTAACCAAAACCAGCCCCTGCTATAGCTCCCATTGCAGCTCCAATACCTATGATGGCAAGCACGCCGATGTGTCCGCTTGGGTCTGTGTATTTTAGAGGGTTGCCAAAGCAGTACATGTAACGGTTGTAGTTCAGCCAGTTGTCAGGGGCTTGGATGAACGGGTCCACGCTAAGGAACGAACCTATCAGCGGATCATATACTCGGCCGTTCATATCTATAAGGTTAAGGCCATCTATATGCTCGTGACCAGTGAAGCCTCTGTTGTTAAGCAAATCTGTGCGGGTGTCCAGCTCTGTCCAGTTCTCTGGGTTGAGACGAGCGCCCCAAGGGTCGTATGCGTAACGCTCCACCACATTACCCACTTCATCTGTTGTGGCAACCACTGAGCCAAGGCGGTCTGTATAGTTGTAATATAGTTTGCGCTCTCCACCCTTCTCCATCATAACGGCTCCGCCTGGAAGGTAGTGATACTTGGTGGTGACGCCTTGAGGGTCTGTAACCTCCTCATAGTTACCTATATAGTAGCGTGTGGTAACACCCTTACCGTCTGCAAGAGTTGTCTTTATTCTCCGCTCGTTAGGATTATATATTATGTCATAGCGCTTGTCTCCCTCAGTCACACTCTCCACTTTGTTAAATGGTGTGTAGGTTACATTCTGCTCTTCCTTAGGGAATGAGCCCTGCACTCCGGTTATTGAACTT
>ONBO01000042.1 GCA_900316125.1 uncultured Bacteroidales bacterium
TGACTTCATGGTGTCATAATTGAACGGGCGGGTTCCAACCTTTTTAAAGTCATCATCTGTAAGGGTACCCTTCAGATACGGGGTGTGTTTCTCAATGCTAAGACCGTATTTTGCATCAAATCTGCTAATATCCATTACAAAGCTGCCTAGTTCAAGCCATGCCTGAACCTGATACGGATAGGTGTATTGAGTATTACCATCAGGTGTGTAAGGTGATTTCTTAACCTCTGACTTATAAAAATAGCGGTACAAAGAGTCAACAGTAACGCTCCCGCCGTTTTGCTGCGGAACCTTGTCAATCCAATCTCCAACAGGATTATATGACCACAGGTCTAAGAACTTGCACAAAACAACGCCTCTTACACTGTCACGATACGCCTCCATTTTGCCGGCAGGAATATTTCCAGATCCTTTACCCTCTCCGTTCTTGTATATGAGAGCAGCAATATCATCCATAACATCAAGAGCCAAAATCTGAGAATTGTAGATTCTGTCACGCTGCTCCTTAGTGCCAACTTTGTTATTTAGGAAATCCCCTACTCTGGCATCCTCCCTGCCTATGCAGAACGGAGCGTCAAACGGCACATACACGCTCATATCCTGCGGATAGTGGACAGCGTAGAGGGCTGATGTAATACCATCTTTGCTGCAGCCTGTGGCAAGCCACTTGCCGCCGAGAATCTTCTTAATGTCTGTAACCACATCATGAAGGTCAGCAGACTGCTGAACTGCGTTAAAGTAATTATAATTAGGGTCAATGGAAGAAGGGTCAGAGCCGTAGAAGTACCTGTGCTCCACTTCCACCAAATTCATGCCGCCTTTAAGCGCAAGAGCATTGTAATAAGCCTCCATCTTAGGCGACAGATTGTAACCTGCAGTATGAAGCACTGTATTTTTGCCATCTCCTGCGTAGAATACGCGTACACGCTGGTAGAAGCTCTGTCCAGAATAGTTATTGTGGTCAAGCGGCTGAATATACAAGAACTCCACACACTCCTTGTAGGCGCCTAACAGTTTGCCTTTCACCTGCGCATCCCAGTCTGACGGTATAATCTCACCAATGCTGTAACTTTTCACCTCATTGATTCGTTCATTTGCCTTGAGAGCATTAACAAGCGCTGAGTCCTCCACCGCTGGAGTTGGTTCATCTTTCTTACATGATGAGAGTATGGTGACAAGCACCATCATTACGAGTAAAATCCTATTTTTCATCGCATTATTTTTGGTTTACAAGCTGCAAATTTACCATTCTTAAAACAAAATACAAAACAAATTCTTAACTTTACACCCAAAATAGATGTAATCCATACCCCGATGAGACGTCTGGCTCTGTTTATAGCATCCCTGCTGACTGCGCTTTCTGCCTTGTCACAGATTAGCGTGGGCGGTATGCCGTACAGCTATGAAGGAGGTGCACGCCCTGCATCAAGCGGAAAGTTTCTGCAGCTTGGCGCAGCGGATGACTTTTTTATCCAGCTGAACGCTGACACAGTAAGGCATGAGGTGGAGAGCGGCTACAGGGCTCTCTATGTGGGCAATGTTTGCAACGTAGACATAACCCCTGACAAGTACGGCATCAAGTTCAAACGTGACGATAACATGGTGTGGCGTGTAGGTCTCACCTCAAAGGGAGCCGCCTCCATAGGCATTGTATTCACTGAGTTCAACATACCATCAGGTGCAAGGCTCTTCATCTACAACCCAAGCCAGACAGCGGTTCTTGGTGCGTTCACCTCTGAAAACAATAACAGCAGCAATGTGCTGCCTGTGCAACCGCTTGCTTCAGACTCACTTATCGTGGAGTATATAGAACCTGTCATAGGTGAAAACTCCGCCATGCGTGGCAGACTGAAGATAGGCAGTGCAAGCCATAACTTCTACGATATAGGGGAACTGCGCAGGGCCAATCCAAACGGAGGCAACAAATGTACGCCACACGTTAACCAGGCTGCCTATAACAATCCGTTCAAAGACGCGTCATGCGCCCTCTTTGTGGCTGGCAGGGTGGGCAGAGCATGGTACGGCTCAGGCCAGCTTATCAACAACGCTGACAAACAGCCGTACGTGATATCGGCGGCACACCTCTTTGACACCACTGAGGATATGAAGCAGACCGTCTTCTACTTTCAATACCAGACCCCTAAACAAGACACGCTGGTAGTAGGCTCCATGGAGCTTACCATAGCCGGCGCCACATCCTTGGCATACGATCAATCCATTGACATGGCCCTTATGCGTCTTAACCAGACACCTCCTAAGGACTACCGCCCATATCTGGCAGGCTGGGATATCTCAGAGAGCCAGTACGGTCCGCTCAAATGTATACAGCACCCATACGGTGATTTTGCTAAAATCTCATTTTCAAACAACAATCCTGTCAAGTCATATATAACATTTGACCGTGACAAGTTCATTTATGAGAGTTTTTGGAAAGTTGCAAGATGGTACAAGGGAACCACACAGGCGGGTTCATCGGGGTCCGCTCTGCTGAACCCTGAAAACAGGATTATAGGCACTCTCACTGGCGGTTCATCTACATGTACAAGCCCTATAAATGACTACTTTTCTCAGATTTCTGTACAGTTCAGCCTCTTTGAAGAGCCTGACAAGAGTCTGAAAAGCTGGCTTGACCCACACGGCACGGGCATCACCAGTATGGATGGTGAGTACCTCTACCCTGATGATAATGGTTGCGAGCGCACATCTAACATTGTGGAGGGTGACTTACTTGGATTCAATAGTCTGACAGGCACATTGTCCGGCTATCAGTCTGGAAGCAACTCCCTTGGCTACACAGAGTACGCAGAGAAGTTTGAATTTGATGATGATATGACCATTGGCGGTGTTTACGTATTGACTGCGAGAGGGAAATACAACTCATCAAGCCCTGTATACCTGAACATCTACACTAAAAATGACGGCGGTTACACGCTAGCCAGCCAGACAATAGTCAAGCCCACAGACTACTCCTACTCATACTCAGGAGAGCTTAAAAGCTCCATATTTACAAACTGGAACAAGAGGGAGATATATGTCAGGCTTGCGGAGCCTGTTGATGTGGGCACGGAGTGCATGGTGGCGGTACAGAAGGAGTCTTTTACAAACAGTGACTCCATAGCCATATACCAGACTGTGAACCGTATTGGAGCGGAGGGTAACACAGCCTTCTTCAAGTCATCAGGGAGCTGGGTTCCATTCACACAATATCCGCAGCAAGCCATGTCCGCAGCACTGTGGATAGAGCCAGTGGTGAGCCTTACTCATCCATCGGCGGTGGATGAGAACTCTGACAACGGGAACTCTTTAACGTTCAGCGTATATCCAAACCCTACAGACCGCGATGTCAGAATCTCCGCTAAAGGCTCTGACACTGACGCTTTGAAATTCCAGATTACTGACATTAGCGGACGCCTTGTTAAAGAGGGTGTACTGGAGTTTGACGAGGGAGTTGCAACCATACGTATGCCAGATGTGAGCGGGCTCTATATGCTTAATCTCACGCATAACGGACACACTGAAACCCACAAGGTTATAAAAAGATAGCGCTATATGCTCACCAAGACTGAAGGCATAGTTCTGCGGTGCTACCGTTATAAAGACAACCACTTCATGGCGCACATACTCACCCGTGAGAGCGGCATAGTGACCTACGCTGTATACGCTCCTGAGAGCAAGCGCAGCCGTACGCGCATGTCATTCTTCCAACCCCTCACACTGCTTGAGCTGGACGCAGACCACAAACCCTCACGCACCATTCAGACCATAAAGGAGATGCGACCGCTCTCCGCTGGCATGAACATTCTCTCAAGTCCTCATAAGATGGCCTTGGCTATGTTTGTGGCTGAGGTCACAAATGCCTGCATTCTCCCAGAGAACCCCGATGCCGAACTCTACAGCACGCTGCGCAATGTGGTGGAGAGCCTTGACTCAGAGACCCCTGCTGACGGACACTTTGCGCTGCGCTTTCTGCTCACCCTATCTGACTACTTAGGTTTCAACCCCACCCATGATGAGGAGCGCCTTGTTATAAACGAGTTCCTTAGCGGCAATGTCACCCCTGATGAGCGCCAGCTCTTCACTCGCCTTATTGAGGCCTCTGGCAGCGGTAATGTGAACATATTCCGCCACTCAGAACGCCAAAGCCTGCTTCACACAATGCTCCGTTACTTCAAGTTCAACCTGCCTGACATGCCGCAGATTCACTCTGCAGAAGTCTTAGAGGCTGTGTTTGAGTAATTAAGTTAGCTAACGTTTGCAAATTTGCGGATTGTTACATATATTTGCAGACTATATCTTTTAATTCAAGTATTATGAAGACAAAACTACTTACTTTAACGGCACTCCTTTGCCTGTTTGGCGCACTACTGGCAATATCGGGATGCAAGAAAGAGCAGCCTGGCAATACCAAAATTGAGAGCATCGCCTTCAAAGAGACTCAGTATGAAATTCCTGAAAATGACTGGAATCTCAACCTTAAGAACGAACTGCTTGTAACGCCTGCCACCATTCTTGAGACAGAGGCTATAACATGGGCTGTCAGTGATGAAGATGTTGCAGTGATGAACGGCGGTTTTGTGGAGCCTAAAGGCCCCGGCGATATCACCGTTACAGCCACAATCCAGGACAAGTCTGCAACATGTAATGTACGTATAACAGAGCAGCCTGTTGGAGGTATCACGATTATGGATGCCGAGATTGCTGACGGTGAGGTTTATACAATGAAAGCCGCCACAAAGCCTGAGAAACTGCCACTTTCCAAGTTTAAATGGAAGAGCAGCGATGTAAGCATTGTACAGGTATTTGAGCCTGGCCAAATCAAGGGTATAAAGCCAGGTACAGCCACTATTACGGCATCTTACGGTGACGATATATCATCAACCGCCACAATTACAGTCTCTCCAGTACGAGTTGAGAGTGTCACACTTAAACCTGCTGGAGACTCTCATGTTTTTGACGAAATAGGCCAACGTATTTCATTGGAGGTTACCGTAAAGCCAAAGAACGCCACATACGGTGACGTTACATGGAGCACCTCTAACCCAAGTGTGGCTACCATCACCCAGGATGACACCAAGAAGACCAAGGTTTGGATTACGTGCAAGGGTGAGGGCGAGGCTGTTATAACCGCAACAGCAGATAATGTCAAAGCATCTACAAGCTTTGTGTTTAATGCCATTCCTGTTAGCAGTGTCACACTGTCAAAGACATCTCACATATTCAAAAAGACCAATGAGTCATTTACGCTCACAGCCACTCTGGAGCCAAGCACCGCCACCTATAAAACTGTAACATGGGAATCATCCAATAAATCAGTAGCTACTGTCAATAATGGTGTTGTAACCTGCAAGGGCTACGGTCAGGCTATAATAACAGCTACATCAGGTAGCCAAAGCGCCACATGTGATATAGTTGCATACGAGATGGGTACTGTTACAGACTGCCGCAACAACACCTATAACACCGTCAAGATTGGTAACCAGTGGTGGATGGCAGAGAACCTGCGTTGTGACAAATATGACACTAACAGCCCGCTTGCTGGCACCACCGTTGGAGATAAAATAATTGATGCACGTTTGTCGGGCAACTGGGATGAATGGTATAAAAATAATACAGCAGACAAACTAAGCTATGAACAGCAGCAAAAACTTGGTTACCTATATACGTATAATGCTGCAATAGGAGCCAAGAATAGTAAAGATAATCCAACCAGCGAACAAGGAATATGCCCTAACGGCTGGCGTCTGCCTAGTCTATCAGATTGGAATGGGCTATGTATAACAGTGTGTGGCAAGAAGATGGTTAACACAGAGAACACAGGTGCACTCCTCCTTAAAACTACATCTGGCTGGCATGACGATAAAAATGGAACTGATGAGTTCTTGTTCTCTTGCCTGCCATCTGGTTATGTTAATGGTGCCTCAAATAAGATATTCGATGTGGGAGATGGTGCATTTTATTGGGGACATGTAACAGGAGACCTTTCTACCGACGCAAATATTGAAATTTGGGGTAAAAGCAATATGATGGATTACGAATATGATTTAAAACGTGATGACCATGACAAAGCCGCAGTGCGCTGCGTCAAGAACTAATAGTAGTAATAAAATTTATCAGGTATTCCTGCTCTGTCTGACCTGGGGTGGCGCTCCACTCCAGGTTTGTTTTTCCAAGCAGATGCATATCCATCACTGTAGTGTAGCCTGAGCGGCAAATAATCTTTTTAGCCCCAAGTATATATGGTAGCAGATCTGACGCTGTTAGCACCCCTTTAACCTCTATATTGCCATAATCAATACTACTTGGAACTAAGCCAGACTTTCCACGCACCAGTATAACCTTTAGTTTTGAGCCATGGTAACGCTCTGCTATGCTCTTTTCAAAGAGTGTGCGGTGAGGCTCCACCCCAGACATAATGGCTAGCACATCACAATCTACAGGCTTGCACCCATCCTTCATATCTGTAAATCTTGACAGAGGTCCTATAAACTTAGCGTTGCGTGGCAGCGGGTACTTGTGAGTCAGGTCACCAGCCAGAGAGCGCTCAGCCTCAGCATAATCAGGCACCCAGCACTCATCATACCTTTCAATAATATGCTTATGCAGACGGTAGCCTAGCGACTCAAGCCAGCGGAGCCAGCGAGGCGCCTTAACCATAATCTGATGAGTTATGTAGATGCTTTCCACACCGCTTCCGTAGAGGCCGAAACGGTTGTCTGATATTACCATGTCAATGCCGTACTTTAATACTATGCACTTTACAGCTCTATGCTCTTTAATAGATGCTGCTATGATCTTGGGAAGCTGGCATAGCATAGCCCATACCTGGGAATCACCTTTGGAGTATCGAATCCTGAACGATGGAAGTTCCACATATTGTAGCTTAGGGAACTCTGTTTTAAGGAGCTCCAGAGACTCCCCTGAGCCGCCCAAAATAACATTATTTCCCTCTGAAAGCAGCCGTTTAATCACAGGAACAAGCCTTGCGGCGTGTCCCAGACCCCAGTCAAGAGGTGCAACTAATATAGAGTGGACAGTGGACAGTTGAAAGTTAACAGTTAAGGAGTGACTAAGACGCTAAATCCTAACTTCTTAATTTTGGCGGCAACATCGTTAAGGAACTCATCACTTGCGTGACAGAGTGTGGAGAACGGAGTCTTACGGTCAAGACTGTACACCTGCACCATGCGAGGCTGTATACGGGCGTATGCCTTAAGAAGTGCAGAAACCTCCTCATCTGTGGTATTGTCAACTGTATCGCCTTTAAGGAAAAGAGTCTGTATTACACAGGTACCGCAGAACTGCGCCATATCCTTGATATGGGCGTCCAAATCAAATTCAGGGTTAACCGGGCGGTTTATAGCCTTGACACTTGACTGTATGGCGCTGTCAAGTTTCAGTATATTATTATCTATTCTCTTGAGCGCACGAGCCACCTTTGGATTGGAGATCTGCCAAGCGTTTGTCAGCACAGATATCTTAGCCTTGGGCATATAGCGGTTACGTAGCACTATGGTATCATTTATAATCTCCTCAAACTCAGGGTGCACCGTAGGCTCACCATTACCGGCAAAGGTGATGCTGTCTATATCCTCTGTGGTCTGTTTAAGGAACTCCTCAAGAGCAGATTTAACCTCAGAGCGTGATGGTATCACGTGATCTTCACGGCCGTCTGCGTTGAGGCCGCACTCACAATATACACAGTCAAAGGAGCAAATCTTGCCATTGTTAGGGGCAAGATTAACGCCAAGCGAGTTACCTAATCTGCGGCTGCGTATAGGACCGAAAATTGTAGAATGAAATAACATAATAGTTGACAGTTAGCTCTTTAACAGCTTTCCTTCTGCTGCGTTTACTTTATCAAACGGGAACTGTGTCAGCACAGAGTTCATCAAAGCTGCAATCTCCTTATTGCAGAGGTTGCCGATGCTGCCCTCATGGGTATGGTTAATCTCCTTGTGTGGTGTGAATTTGCCAGCCTCAATATCGAGCCCTACCTTGCGATATGCGTCACGGAAAGGCATACCCTCAGTGGTAAGCCGGTTAACCTCCTCCACACTGAATATATAGTCATACTTGCTGTCTGAGAGAATGTTCTCATTTACAGTTATCTGCTCCATCATGCTCTTAACCATGCCAATGCAGTCAAGAATCTCATCAAACATAGGCATGTAGACCTCTTTAATAATCTGCAGATCACGGAAATATCCAGACGGCAGGTTATTTACTATCAGTGTAATGTCATTAGGAATGCCCTGAATACGGTTACACTTTGCACGTGTAAGCTCAAATACGTCAGGGTTTTTCTTATGAGGCATAATGCTTGAGCCAGTGGTGAACTTAGGGTCAAGTTTCATAAACCCAAAGTTCTGCGATGTGAACATACAGCTGTCAAAAGCCAGTTTTGAGAGCGTGCCCGCCACACTTGCCACAGCCTGAGCCACAATACGTTCTGTCTTGCCCCTGCCCATCTGAGCATACACCACATTATAGTTCATGGAGTCAAATCCAAGAAGCTGAGTGGTCATAGTACGGTTCAGAGGGAATGAGCTGCCGTAACCTGCGGCACTGCCAAGAGGATTGCGGTTAGCCACCTTATAGGCGCTCAGAAGCAACTGCATATCATCAAGCAGACTCTCAGCGTATGCACCAAACCATAGTCCGAATGATGAAGGCATGGCTATCTGCAGATGGGTGTAACCCGGCATAAGCACATTCTTGTATCTCTCACTCTGCGCCTGCAAAGTGTCAAACAGCGCCTTTACCGCCAGCACCACCTCCTGAATTTTGTATCGGGTGAAGAGTTTCAGGTCAAGAAGCACCTGGTCATTACGTGAGCGGCCGCTGTGCAGCTTCTTACCCACGTCACCAAGACGCATCTCCACCTCAGAGTGGATATCCTCCACGCCCTCGGCGATGCTGAACTCGCCAGCCTCTATCTGCCCGTAAATCTTGCGGAGCCCCGAGAGAAGCTCGTCACGCTCAGCGGTGGTAAGCAGACCTATTGTTTCAAGCATTGTGGCGTGCGCCATTGAGCCTATAACATCAAAGGGAGCCAGATACATATCCATCTCGGCGTCCTTGCCAATGGTGTAACGCTCTATATCCTTATCTACAGTAATGTTCTTCTGCCAAAGTTTGTTTGCCATATCAATATTCTATTTTTGTGAGAGCCTCAGCCACCATCTCTATGCCCTGCTCCACCTTGTCTTTGATCATCATTCTTATCATGAATGGTATGTCAGCCTTGAGGGTGAGCCTTATTTTGGAGTCATTCGGCTCCTTCTCCACTATCTGAATCCAGAAGTTGAACTGCACTGGTGATTTATCTGATTCAAACTTAATGGTTTTGAACGGCTCTTTTTCAATTATCTTTACGCCTATGACACTCATAGGGTCCATAGTAACATATACACTTTCATCATTAATCATCACATCCTTGATCTTCACCTTGTCATCAGGGACCTGCTTCTTGAGCCTTTCCACAAAAGGTTCAAGCTGCTTTAGGTCAGAGAGTTTGTTGAAGATTCTCTCAGCCGGAGCTGCAATATGCTTTACACTGCTTTGGTAAGTTGTCATTCTGCGTTCCAGTGTGACGGGTCCTTACGCCACTCTCTTAGAGTTGGCAGAGCAGACTCTGGTATGTAATTTATTGAAAGGGCCTTCTCTATAATAGCCTCATAGTTTGAAAGTGTTGTAAGCTCTACGCCAGCCTTGCTGAACTGTTCCTCAGCAAGTGGGAATCCGTAAGTGAAAATAGCAACCATGCCAAGCACATTACACTTCTTCTCCTCACGTATGGCCTGTACTGCCTTGAGACTGCTGCCGCCTGTGGAGATTAGGTCCTCAATAACAACCACCTTCTTACCCTCCTCCAGGTAACCTTCCACAAGGTTCTCCATACCATGGTCCTTCTTTGAGGAACGGATGTATACAAATGGCAGGCCAAGCTCCTCAGCAACAAGGGCTCCCTGTGCAATGGCACCAGTGGCCACACCGGCAATAGCCTCCACATCGGGGTACTTCTCCATTACCATACGAGCAAGCTCAATCTTAATAAGACTGCGCACGGCAGGATATGACAGTGTCTTGCGGTTATCACAGTAGATTGGGGACTTCCAACCTGAAGCCCATGTGAAAGGCTTCTCCGGCTGCAACTTGACAGCCTTGATTTCAAGCAGTTTACCTGCTACCAATGATGATACTTCCATATTATATTAATTTAATTTCATTATTCACTTCGTTCATCAATACGTCAACTTTATTCACTTCGTTCATCAACACGTCAACTTTCAATTCTCAACTTTCAACTCTTTGAGTACTCCCTCCACTTCTCAATCAGCGCCTCCATGTCCTGCGGAAGCGGCGATGAGAAACTCATCGGCTCACGAGTGACAGGGTGCGTGAACCCTAACGTTCTGGCGTGAAGCGCCTGACGAGGGCATATCTTGAAGCAATTGTCTACAAACTGCTTGTACTTGGCAAATGTGGTGCCACGGAGTATCTTATCACCGCCGTAACGCTCATCTGCAAAGAGCGGATGCCCTATATGTTTGAAATGCGCCCTAATCTGGTGTGTGCGGCCTGTCTCAAGCCTGCACTCCACAAGTGACACATAATTAAAACTCTCCAATACTCTGTAGTGTGTAACTGCATGCTTACCCTGCTCACTCCCCTCAGGAAACACCGCCATGGCAAGACGGTCTTTAGGGTCACGCCCTATGTTACCCACAATAACACCCTCAGCGTCAGGGACTCCCCACACAAGCGCATTATATAGGCGGCTTGTGGTTTTGTTAAAGAACTGTGCTGACAGGTCAGCCTTGGAGCGCGGTGTCTTGGCTATTACAAGCAACCCCGATGTATCTTTGTCAATCCTATGAACAAGTCCTAAGCGGTCATCGCCCGCCTCAAAAGGTTTACGCTCGCCAAAGTGCCACGCAAGAGCGTTTAGAAGCGTGCCTTGAAAGTTCCCATGCCCTGGATGAACCACCATACCGGCAGGCTTGTTAACCACAAGCAGCTCATTATCTTCATACACTATGTCAAGCGGAATATCCTCAGGAATAATTGACGTGTCCTTGGGAGGGTAACTCATCATTACGGTCACCACATCGCCCGGCTTTACTTTGTAAGATGACTTCTGCGGCTCCCCGTTCACCTCCACATTACCAGCGTCAGCGCTCTGCTGAACACGGCTGCGCGACGCTCCCGTAATACGGTCTGTAAGGAACTTGTCTACTCTTATTAGCGTCTGTCCCGGGTCTGCCGTGAAGCGGTAGTGCTCATAGCGCTCCACCTCATCTTCAAGGATGCTCTCAGCGTACTCCTCCATCAGAATTTGAACTCCTCTTCAAGAGAGTCTATAATAATATTATCAGTGTTTTGGAGTGTGTCTTTCACCTCTTCTTCAGTGCCGCTACCTACATGGAGCTCAAGCGCAGACTCCGCCTTAATCATCTCATCAGGATGGACCGGCTTGCCTTGCATATAAACCCCTAAAACCAAATCCTTATATTCACTGGGTTTCTGAGTTACTTTAGCTATCTTGAATCCTAATGCCTCCAGTCTGGCGGTTGCCTGACGCAGAGAGATATCCACCACATTAGGCAGGGCAACCATGCGGTCAAGTGTTGCGTTTATAATCAGATAGATGTTACGCTCCTCCTTAACCGTGCTGCCAGCCACTGGATCCTGCTCCACAATGCAGCCCTTCTCCACCTCTTTGGAGTATACGGAGTCCACAACCTCATACCTTAGCCCCTTGCCTTCAAGCAGCATGGCGGCTGACTCCACTTTGAGCCCGCACACATTTGGAACTATCTGCTTCTCACCATGACGGGTGTAGAGTGTGAGGCACCACATAAGCAGGAAAACCATAACCACCATTACAATGCAAAGCAGAAGCAGTGTTCTGATAATAGGGTGTGTCTTAAAAAAGGCTGTGAATTTATTCATCTGCGAAATATAAATTTTACAAAATTACTCATTTTTTCCTTATTTAGCGCATGAGCGCCCACAAAAAATAAGGGAGCGGCAAATCTATGCGCTCCCTTATGATGATTGGTTGTAAGACCTATTAGTTACGACGAACGTTTGGCTCATCAGAAACGGTCAGTCTCTTTCTGCCTTTTGCTCTACGTGCTGCCAAAACTCTACGACCATTTGGAGTAGACATTCTCTCTCTAAAGCCGTGCTTATTGGCTCTTTTTCTGTTTGAAGGTTGAAATGTACGTTTCATAATATGTTGTTTTTTATCATTTTCAGATTTGAGGGTGCAAATTTAGTGCAAAATATAATCAAATCCAAAAATTTTGCAACCTTTTTATTTTATGAGGTTTTTTCCTGTCATTTCAGCTGGTTGTTCTATGCCCATTATATGGAGAATAGACGGTGCCACATCAGCTAAGATACCGTTCTGAACCTGTGCGTCCTTATGGTCTGATGAAATGTAGACAAAAGGCACTGGGTTAAGAGAGTGTGCAGTGTTTGGAGTGCCGTCAGAGTTCTCTGCGTTATCAGCATTGCCGTGGTCAGCAATGATAACCGCCTCATATCCAGTGGCAAGAGCAGCCTCTATAACATTATGCACGCAAGCGTCAACAGCTGTTACAGCCTTCTCAATGGCGGTGTAAACACCAGTGTGTCCAACCATATCGCCGTTGGCAAAGTTAACAACTATAAAGTCATATTTGTCTTCACGTATGGCCTCTACAAGCTTCGCACACACGCTGAATGCGCTCATCTCAGGCTGCAAATCGTATGTGGCAACCTTTGGTGAGTTTACAAGTATGCGGTCCTCACCATCGTACGGGGTCTCACGGCCTCCGTTAAAGAAGAAGGTCACGTGTGCATACTTCTCTGTCTCAGCAATGTGCAGCTGCTTCAGGCCTTTTGAAGAGAGGTACTCTCCAAGGGTGTTGGTTACGTTCTCCTTGTCAAAGAGGATGTGAACACCGGTGAATGATGCGTCATACGGTGTCATGCAGTAGTACTGCAGGTTTGGAATGGTCTGCATACCAGCCTCTGGCATATCCTTCTGGGTGAGAACTATGGTAAGTTCCTTGGCGCGGTCATTGCGGTAGTTGAAGAATATAACCACATCGCCCTCTTTTATGCGACCGTCAAAGCTCTTGTTCACGATAGGCTTTACAAACTCATCTGTAACGCCTGCATCGTATGATGCCTGCATAGCCTGGGCCATGTCTGTAAACTCAGCTCCCTTGCCGTTTACTATAAGGTCATACGCCTCTTTAACACGCTCCCAGCGTTTGTCACGGTCCATAGCGTAGTAGCGGCCTACTATTGATGCTATCTTGCCTGCGCTCTTCTGGGCATGAGCCTCAAGAGCCTCTATAAAGCCCTTGCCGCTCTTAGGGTCAGTGTCACGACCATCCATGAAGCAGTGGATGAAAGCATTATCTATGCCATACTCCTTGGCAATGTCACAGAGCTTGAAAAGATGGTCAAGTGAGCTGTGAACTCCGCCGTCAGAGGTAAGACCCATGAAGTGAATGTTCTTGCCATTCTCCTTGGCGTATGTGAAGGCTGAAACCACCTCTTTGTTTTTAAGTATTGAGCCGTCTGCACAAGCCTTGTTAATCTTTACAAGGTCCTGATATACAACGCGTCCGGCACCAATGTTAAGGTGACCTACCTCAGAGTTGCCCATCTGTCCGTCTGGAAGACCTACATTCTCACCAGAAGCCTGCAGCTGTGACAGCCGTCAAGAATCATCAATAATGCTTTTTTACCCATAGCTGTATCTCCTTATTTTAATTATTTCTTAATATCGCCCTCTTTTACAAGGTACTCTGCTATCTGCACTGCGTTAAGTGCGGCACCCTTGCGTATCTGGTCACCTACGCACCAGAATGTGAGACCGTTAGCGTTTGACAAGTCCTTACGTATACGGCCTACAAACACCTCGTCCTTGCCAGAAAGGAAGAGTGGCATAGGATAGAGCTTCTCTGCAGGATTGTCCTGAAGAACCACGCCCTCAGCCTTGCTGAACGCCTCGCGAGCCTCATCCACTGAGATAGGACGCTCTGTCTCTACCCATACTGACTCTGAGTGAGCTCTAAGAGAAGGCACGCGTACGCATGTGGCGCTCACCTGAACATCAGAGTGCATTATCTTGCGGGTCTCATTGTACATCTTCATCTCCTCCTTGGTGTATCCGTTCTCTGTGAATACGTCGATGTGAGGTATTACATTATAAGCCAGCTGATAAGCAAACTTGTTCACTGTTGCAGGCTCATTGTTCAGCACCTGACGATACTGGAGCTCAAGCTCAGCCATGGCTGCTGCACCTGCACCTGATGCGGCCTGATATGTGGATACGTGAACCTTCTTTATGTGTGAGAGATCCTCAATAGCCTTAAGAGCCACAACCATCTGGATTGTGGTGCAATTAGGGTTTGCAATGACACCGCGCGGACGAATCTTGGCATCGGGGGCGTTAACCTCAGGAACCACTAGAGGCACGTCAGCATCCATACGGAACGCGCTTGAATTGTCTATCATAACTGCGCCAAACTTGGTTATATCCTTCTCAAACTCTTTAGATATACCAGCTCCCGCCGATGTAAAGGCTATGTCAACACCTTTGAAATCATCGCCGTGCTTAAGCTCTTTCACTGTATATTTCTTACCCTTAAACTCATACTCAGTGCCGGCGCTTCTTGAAGAACCGAACAACATAAGGTTATCAATAGGAAAATTTCTTTGGGCAAGGACCTTGAGAAACTCCTGCCCTACAGCACCACTGGCGCCCACAATTGCTACATTCATAATATATAAATACGTTATTATTTAACCCCACAAAATTACAACTTTTTTGGCACTATGCAAAACTTTGCATATCTTTGTGCTCACGCACTCCCTTATGACGGTCTGTTCTGCCTCAATTTTTTATAAATGAGACATATACAGGCAGTAATCCTATTTATTTTCACAACTGTTCACGCCCTCGCCTGGCACGGCGATGTGGAGAAGTTCAGCATAGTTTCAGACACTATAAGCCTGACCGCTCCGGCTGAGACCGCTGAGGCGTACATCTCAGACACTTCAAGCGTGGTCTTCAACGCCTATTGGCGCTGTACCTTCCGCTTTGACTACGCCCCCTCATCATCAAACTACGCCAAATGGTACCTTATGTCAGACTCAGAGAACCTTTCAGAAGAGCTGAGCGGCTACTTCATACGCATAGGCCACACAAACAAGAACATAGCGCTATGCCGCCAAAGCGGAGTAGATAGCCAGGTGATGGCGCAGGGGGATAAGAACCGCATATCGGAGCCCTGTACATTCACCATATCAGTATTGCGCTCAGAGAGTGGTGACTGGCAGGTGTACTCGCGCATTGAAGAGGAGGCAGACTCCACCTTAGAGATTAATATTCAGGAGAATACATTTGACCGCACATCCTACTGCGGCTTCCTTTTCAAGTACACCTCCACCCGCAGCCACGCCTTCTCCCTATGGGATTTCAGTAGCAACGGAATGAGGTTTGACTACGATGACCACCCCAGCGGCAGTGTATGGCTGCGCTCAGAGCTCTTCACCCCTGACGGCGGTGCAGACAACCAGCTGGCGTACATCTGCTACAACCTGCCGGAGAGCGCCACTGTAAATGTTTACATATTCAGTGTGGACGGGGTGCTTGTAAAGCGCCTTGCACACAATGTCACACTGCCACAAAGCGGGCTGCTCACATGGGATGGCAAATCTGACCGCAACATTCTGATGCCTCCCGGCATCTACGCCGTGTTTTTTGAGGCGTATACAAGCGAGAGTGTCATTCTGCGTAAGAAAGTGCCGTTTGTAATATCTGTGAAATAAAAAATCCGCCCTCAGTAACCTGAGAGCGGACTAAATTAAAAGTAATGTATCAGTTCTTACTTCATCTTGTTAACATGAAGAGCAAGCTTAGACTTAAGGTTGCTTGCCTTATTAGCGTGGATAACGTTAATCTTGGCAAGTTTGTCAAGCATTGCAGATACTTTAGGAAGCATAGCCTCAGCCTCCTCTTTCTTACGGGCTGCACGCAAGTCTCTAACGGCGTTACGTGTAGTCTTTGCATAATAACGGTTATGCAGTCTTCTTGTTTCAGTTTGTCTGATTCTCTTCTCAGACGATTTGTGATTCGCCATTTTCTTTTGTTTTTTGTTATTCGTAGCCCATAGCAGAATCGAACTGCTCTTTCAAGAATGAAAATCTTACGTCCTAACCGATAGACGAATGGGCCATGCCATTTTTTTGAGAGTGCAAAAATAGTGCATATTTTTTAACCACACAAATTTTTTTGACAATTTATGGATAAATTTAGTATCTTTGCACCCGAAAAGTGCAATCAATCAAGTAACGCGGGCATTAAAGATTGGAAAGAAGATGACCGCCCAAGAGAGAAAAGCCTTTTGAACGGCATAGGCACGCTGACAGATGCTGAATTGCTTGCAATTCTAATAGGTACAGGCAGTCAGACGCAAAACGCAGTGGAGCTTGCCAGGAGTATTTTAAGCGCCGCAGGGAACAAACTCTCTAACCTAAGTAGAATGGGTTACAAGGATCTCTGCAATATAAAAGGTGTGGGAAAGGCTAAGGCGGTTACTATTATGTCCGCATTTGAAATAGGCAGAAGACGCCGCATAGAGGATGTGCCCGTGAGAGCACAGTTCAGCAAAAGCACTCAGCTGGCTGAGGCCTTTGTCCCCATGCTTGCAGACCTGCCGCATGAAGAGTTCTGGATATTGCTGCTAAACAATGCAAACCACTGTCTTGCCAAACTGAGAATTTCACAAGGCGGGGTTCATCAGACAGTAGCTGACCCTAAGATTATATTCAAGGAGGCGCTGCAGCATTTAGCCACCGGGATTGTGCTCTGCCACAACCACCCAAGCGGGAGCAAAACTCCCAGCAAGCATGATATGGAGCTCACACATCAAATTATAGAAGGTGCGCACGCCTTATCAATAAGGGTGCTTGACCATATTATAGTAGCCGGTAATGACTACCTGAGTTTTGCAGAAGAAGGTATCTTGTTTTGAAAACAGTATCAGATGACAATTTACATTTACACGGAAAAGTACACAAGACGCTTTAAGTATATAGCTGAGCACATATTCAAGCGTATACTTAGGGAGGATGTTATCTTTTTACGTGACCTTGAGAAGGCAAAGCAGTGCAAAGAGCCGATTATATGCTACTCACGCACAACCACGCTGCCCAAAGCCATTAACATCTGTCCTCACGGCCTGCTGTTCCAGTCTGACATACGCAGTCAGGAGATAGCGGTGAGTGACTGGGAGGGCACCAGAATATTCTTTCAGACAGGCTACGGCTCCTACGATGTGCCCTTTGACATCTTTTCAGCGTCATTCTACCTGCTAAGCCGTTATGAGGAGTACGGAGCTCCTGTTGATGAGGAGGGGCGTTACAAGAAAGAGAACAGCCTGGCATACAAGAACGGATTCCTTGACCGTCCTGTGGTTGATGAGTGGGCGTACAGGCTGGAGAAGATGATTGTAAAGAAATTCCGCTGCACCCCGATGGTCAAGATTGGTTACCGTGTACACTCATCAGTGGTGATTGACAACTATTACAAGTACCGCCACTGCTCCATACTCACAAACATTGGCAAACTTATAAGCAAGTTCTTCAGAGGAGATTTCAAGAACCTGAAGAAGCAGCTTAAGGTAATGTTCTATATAGAGAAGGATCCATATAGCAATATGAAGGAGATTTCCGCCTTTCATAATGATGTAGACCTCACACCGTCTTTCTTTGTCATGGTTAAAAAAGGCAAGAAAGACTGCAGGAACAAATACTCACTATTCTGGTCACTCAGCAAATCTCTACGCCGTATGTATGTTACAGGTCTGCACCCGTCATACGGCTCCGGCACAAATACAAAGCAGATGGCTGAGGAGCTTAAGAAACTGGAGAATGACATAGTCAAGAACCATGTATCTTCAAATCTCTTCCACCAGCTCAAGTTTGAGGTTCCTGCCAGTTATGAGAGTTTGCTTAAAATAGGTATAGAAGAGGACTATTCAATGGGTTACTATGATGCGGTTGGCTTTAGAGCCGGCACATGCACCCCGTTCCGCTTCTATGACATAAAACATGAGAGCAAGACACGTCTGAGAATTCACAACCTGGTGTTCAGTGACCGCACCCTAAGGGAGATGGGTGTGAAACCTAACGATATGGCAACTCTGCTGAAACCTTTAATTGACAGAGTGAAGGCCGTTGAAGGCCAGCTATGCTGCGCCATAAGCAACTGCGCCATCTCTGACAGCGGACGCTGGCAAGGGTGGAAGACACCGCTCTCAAGCGTTTACCGCTACGCCTCACTGCTTGAAACCAATGATAAGCGTAGTGCGGAGAACCTGACGAAATAGTTAATTTAGAAACAACATACGCCTCTGTAGTTCAACGGATAGAATAGAAGTTTCCTAAACTTTAGATAGGGGTTCGATTCCCCTCGGAGGTACAAGAGAAGATGATATAATTTATTGATATTCAGCAATTAGGAGGTGCTTCTGAATATACATTACTGAAACATTACTGAAACTTTTCGTATTTTTTGAGTAAAAAGCAGGCCTATCTTCCTGCGTTCTTTGACCTTCCAGCCCTTCCACTTCTTGACTTCAAAGAACCAGCAATGGCAAATAATAGCTCCCTGTATGCCTGTTCTGACTGATACTTCTCTTTGATAACCTTGAAGCCAAAAGGAGTTAGCCTACCCTTGTAATATCTTTTTCTGTTCTTCAGAGAAGATTCTCTGTAGTAAGTATCCCACAATCTTTGAGAATGGCTCAAATGCTGCACTCTGTAATAATGACAGAATGCCTTTCTGGACAGCAAAAAAGAATCTTTCAGGAACAGTTTTTTGCATAGTTCACCAGATACAGGACAGACAAAGTAAGGCACTTCACCAGCACCTAAATTTGAAGGCAGAAACTTATAATGCACCACCCTTTTTGATTCAGTACCATCAGCATCCCTGACATTGAATATAACAACCTGTTTAGGCTGATTCACCACAAAAGGCATTGCAGCAACTAACTTAACATTATTTTGAATGAATATTAAATTTAGTGTGCCAGCTCCATATTTGATAAAATCAGGGATAGCTCCTGCATTGATACTGATAAGATGGTTTATACAGACCTTTTTTCTATCCATCTGTTTTTAAACCTAAATAATTAGTGAAGATAATAATCTGATGTCTAAAAACTATTCAAGCCCATTCTCCTTAAGCATCTGGGCATACTTCTGTCTGTCCATACTCATTGTGTCAATGGAGTATTCACATAGGCTCTTTATTTCCTTCCTTACATCAGTTCCACCAATCTTCAGAGCATTAATCATCTCAACAACTGCTGAGGCTGCTTTCAATCTGATAGAATCATTCTCAGAGTTAAGGCAGTCCTGTAAGGCCTTCAATGCATCTTCATACATAGAAGACAGCCTAAACTCCATTTGGCCTCTTGCCCTCTGCATAAGCCTGTTTTTAT
>ONBO01000037.1 GCA_900316125.1 uncultured Bacteroidales bacterium
TCCCTACTTCATTTCGGAAAGGGACTGCAAAGATAAGGCGCTTTTTTCAATCCGCAAAATTTTTCAGCAAAATTTTTCAAACTTTCTCAAGCCCCGCCTCCGCGAGCGCCCTTCCTTTCGGAAAGCGGGTGCAAAAGTACGGCCTTTTTTGTTACCCACCAAATTTTTTGACAAGTTTTTTCAAAAAAAATGGTGACCGAATTTCGGTCACCATAGTAAGGTGCAAGGAGACAATAGGTTACTTACGTATACCAAGTTCCTTGATTATGGCACGGTAGCGGTTAATGTCACGATCCTTAAGATAGTTAAGGAGCTGACGACGCTTACCAACCAACATAACCAAAGCACGACGTGTGCTATAATCTTTCTGATTTGCACGAACATGTTCCTGCAAATGAGCTATACGGGCAGAGAATAATGCTATCTGGCTCTCTGGTGAACCAGTGTCAGTATTGGACTTTCCGTATTTCCCGAAGATTTCTTCTTTTTGTTCCTTTGACAAATACATAATTATAAATTGTTTAAAAGCGGGTGCAAAATTACACGCTTTTGTTAAAACTACAAAATTTTAGAGCAAAAAAGTTAAATTGTAACTTTTGATCCTGCTGGCAAATCTGTTGTGACCCACGTATTTGCACCTACAACAGAGTCATGACCTATAGTGACACGACCAAGAATTGTGGCTCCTGCATAAATCACAACATTATCCTCTATTATGGGGTGACGAAGAATACCTTTTATAATAATATTGTTTTCATCTGCCGGAAAACTCCTTGCTCCAAGAGTTACACCTTGATAAAGTTTGACGTTCTCACCTATAATAGTTGTCTCACCTATAACTATCCCAGTACCGTGATCAATGGCAAAATACCTACCTATTGTGGCTCCAGGGTGAATATCAATTCCCGTTAGGGAGTGTGCCTTTTCAGTTATCATCCTAGGAATTAGAGGATTAGCTCCCAGTAAAAGAAGACTGTGAGCTATACGGTAATTCACTATAGCCTTTAATCCGGGATATGCCAGTATAATTTCCCCATAATTTTTGGCGGCCGGATCTCCACGAAATATCGCTTCCACATCAGTACTTAGAATCTCTCGGATACCAGGAAGAGTGCCGACAAACTCTGACGCCATGGCCTGAGCCTCTTGTTTCAAATCTCCACCGCATTTATCATTTTCAGAATCAAAGCACATACCGGCATAGAGCTGCTCGCTTAGCTTGATGTACAGTTTCTCAACATTAACACCTATGTGATATTGTATGGTGTCACTATTAACCGAAGTATTATCTCCAAAAAATCCTGGAAAAAATATGGCATAGCACAAATCTACAATCTTAGAAAGCTCCTCTCCTGACGGATACGGATCCCCCTTCTGATTGCAGTGGGAAAGAGAGCCCACAGACACCTGGTCTGAGAGCAGTTTCACCGCACTGTTAATGTTCTCAAAATTACCCATTTTAATTTTTAACACACCTTACACTCATTGTGTGGTAAGGAGATACCTCATAACGAATATCTGTGTTGTATGACAGGTATTGTATGTATGAATAGTATGCTCCTCTTATATGTTTTACAGTCTTGCCATCTTCCTTCTTCTCTTCAACATATAGTGATGACGACCAGAAATTAGCCTCATATCCTATGAAGTCCACTTGACTAGCTGATGGGACAAGGGCGAAGCAATGACCTGCAGGCAGAGCTGAGAATCCGTAAAGGTCCGTACCGTTATGACCGTCATGCCATCCGGCTATGGACTTTAAGCGCTCTGTCTCACGGAATGTCTGCTGTGTACCCTGCGCAAACACTGAAAGTTCCGCCCACTCACTCTTGGAAGGCAGATGCCAGTCATCCGGGCATATTCCCTGACGGCGGCCTAAATCTTCGTTTTTAATATCCTTGAAGTGAGCCACTCCTAACGCAGCCAAAAGTGAATACTGCATACCCAGTTTAGCACGCAACTCAGGTGTCATAGCCTCATCATAACCTGACTTAACTTCTGTCTTACTACCATCAAAACATATCGGTTCGTCATCACCTGTTCCAGTGGCATGATCTTTCATGGCTAAACCCTTACCCTCGCTTTTGGAGTCAAACTTGGTACACTTAAGATTCTCAGCCATCCACGTCTGGTTTCCAATAATAACCGTAGGATATTTATTCCCTTGGCAATCTGTCAACTCAGGACCAGGTTTTATCTGAGATTCCTCAGGCTCACGCTTATTATCGCCACAAGATACTACCATAAGTGATATGGCGCAACATAATAGGAAAGAGTAAAAACTTCTGTTTCTCATAGTTTTAGAGATTATTGATTTGCAAAAATAAGTATTATTTTCGGTTTATTGAGAGAATTGAGAGATATTTTTCACTATCTCCTAAAATATCTATTGCAGCCTTAACCTCCTCGCTTTCAATGTTCAGTGATTCATAGTATGCGCCGTTGCCCCAGATGCACCTTGCCACAAGAGCTTTTAGGTAACGGCTGAACATTTGCATAGATTCTTCCATTTCATCGGGGGAATAGTCTATCCCAACTGAAGAAAGTTCACCATTTAGAACGTCATAAACAGGCTTCATATCAACACCACTATAAAAACTGTCAACATTGCTAAACTTGTTTAATAATTCTTTGTTTTTAAGATAATACTTCAACGATGTGCGGACAAGCACCTGCTTCTTGATAACAGCCTTTTGAAATGCTGTCATTTTAGCTGTATCTGGTGCAATGTAGACATCGGGGTAAATACCGCCGGTGTCTGTCTTTAAGTACACCCCATCCTTATAGGGTTTCTGAACACTGCGTCCGCTCGGGGTAAGGTATCTGGCTATTGTGACACGCACCTCTGAACTGTCTGGAAGCTGATACGGCTGCTGTACAAGCCCTTTGCCATAGCTGAGACTGCCTATAATGACACCTCTGTCACAGTCCTGCAAGGCACCTGCAGTTATCTCACTTGCCGAAGCTGAGTGACCATCAATAAGCACCGCCAAAGGTTTGTCAGTAAACATTTGGTAACCAAGCCGGGAGAATCTCACATCTGTCTGACGATGAAGGCCTTCAGTTCTTAAAAGAGGGGTTCCAGCCGGAAGAAAGTGACTGAGGAGATTTATTGCGCTCAACAAATAACCGCCTCCATTTCCTCTCAAATCAAGAATCAAGCTCTTAGCGCCCCCCTTTTCAAGTGTCTTAAGAGCATTTTCAAATTCTTGAACAGTATGCTCCGCAAAACGCTCTATCATTATGTAGCCTACTCCCGGAGCAACAATATACGAGGATGTCACACTGTTTATGGGTATATGACCTCTTTTCACCCTCTTTTTCACAATCTCCTTGCCTCTTAACAATCTGAGTTCCAAGACAGTTCCACTTTTACCTCTTATATGCTTCTGTATATCATCGTTGCTTAAGCCTCTCCCTGCTATACATACCGTATCTGCATACAATATCTTGTCTCCAACCTCAAGACCTGCGCGTTCTGACGGTCCTTCTGGTATCACCTGTATGATATTCAGAGTGTCATCTATCATATTGTAACTGATACCTATACCGTCAAATCCGCTACGCAAAACTTCGTTTGACGCCCTAACCTGCTTAGGGGTAAGGTAACTGCTATGCGGATCAAGTTTTTTGAGCATTCCAACAATTGCGTTTGTGCATAACGTATCATAATTCACACTGTCCACATAGTTCTGCTCTATAATCTGACAAACCTTGGCGTATTTTAGCAGTGAATTCATTAGCTCATCTGGAATAGCAGAGTCCTGTTTGGCCGGATATGCTTGAAATATAGCAGATAAGAATGCAATATATATCAAAAAAAAGCGTTTCATAATTTCACAAATCTCCGTTGCAAAGGTAGCAAAAAATCACTACCTTTGCACCTTAATTAAAACGATTATGAGCAAATATCAAGTAATAAACCGAGTTACTGGCTTTGTGGTCTTTGTGGTGGCTATGCTAACATACGGACTTACGGTGGAGCCTACGGCAAGTTTCTGGGACTGCCCTGAGTATATCACTACAGCTTTCAAGCTTGAGGTGGGGCATCCGCCCGGATCTCCTTTCTTTATGCTGACTGGCAAGCTGGTCTCACTATTTGCAAGTGATCCAAGCCAGGTGGCCTATCTCATAAACCTGTTAAGTGCATTCTTTAGTGCGCTGACCATCCTGTTTCTTTTCTTTACTATAACTCATCTTGCCAAGAGACTTATAGTTGGGAAAGGGAGCCAGCCTTCTGTAACAGAAACAATTGAGATTATTGGAAGCGGACTTATCGGAGCTCTTGTATACACATTCTCAGATACATTCTGGTTCTCAGCAGTTGAAGGTGAGGTGTATGCCTATTCATCATTCCTGACGGCCATTGTGTTCTGGATTATGCTCAAATGGGAGGAGAGGACCGAAGAACCGCACTCTGACCGCTACTTGATACTCATTTTTTACATAATGGGACTATCTGTGGGGGTTCATCTGCTGAATCTGCTTACAATACCTGCAATAGTGCTTGTGTACTACTTCAAGAAGTTTGAGAATACAAGTTTCAAAGGCATGTGCGTGGCGCTGCTTGTATCTTTTGTAATGCTTGCGTTCATACTTTACGGACTTATACCTGGATTTATAACTCTGGCAGGATACATAGAACTGTTCTTTGTAAACACTCTTCACCTGCCTTTCAACTCAGGCTCACTTGTATATTGTATTCTGGCTATTGGCTCCATTATCTGGGCCATATCAGAGCTGTACAGAGAGAATGTGAACGTAACCCGTGTAAAGATATCAAGTCTGCTTACGTCTATTATGCTTGGTGTGCCTTTCCTGGCTGGCAGCCTTTGGATAGGGCTCATTATCATTGCAGCAGCGATTGCATATTTCATATACAAGAAGGATGACATCAACATACGTCTGATGAGCACCATAGTGGTTTCAATGGCGGTGATTCTTATAGGATACAGCAGCTATGCTGTTATTGTAATCCGCTCACTTGCAAACCCTCCTATGGACCAGAACTCCCCTGACAATGTATTCTCGCTGAAGAACTACCTTAACAGAGAGCAGTATGGCGACCGTCCGCTCTTCTATGGTGCATATTACAGCGCAGAGCCCGAGCTTGAAGTTGTGGGTGACTACTGCCGCACTAAGACAGTGGAAGGGGCTAAAAACTACGGCAAGAAAGAGAAAACCAAACCAGGTGAAAAGGATGAGTATGTAGTTACTTCAACAAGCTACAAGGCTGTTTACGGCAGCCAGTTCAAAACACTTTTCCCCCGTATGCACAGTTCACAAGGAGACCACCCGAAGATTTATGAAGGATGGGTGAATGTGAAGGGCAAGCTGGTTGACTACAATGAGTGTGGCAGGAAAAAGAAAGTTAAAGTGCCTACATTTGGAGAAAATCTGGAATTTTTCTTTGTATACCAGCTCAACTATATGTACTGGCGATATTTCCTTTGGAACTTTGCCGGCCGCCAAAATGACATTCAGGGACACGGAGAGGTTACAAACGGCAACTGGAAGTCAGGCATAGATTTTATTGACACACCGATGATAGGCACACAGGATAACCTGCCTCCTATGTTTGCCGGCAACAAGGGGAACAACAGCTATTATCTTCTGCCTCTTATTTTGGGAATCATAGGACTTTGCTATCATCTGGCATCGGGGAAGAAGGGAGCGGAGACATTCTGGCTCACATTCACGCTCTTCTTTATGACAGGTATAGCCATTGTTCTCTACCTGAACCAAGGACCGGCGGAGCCACGAGAGAGGGATTACGCATACGCAGGCAGTTTTTACGCCTTTGCAATATGGGTTGGATTTGGTGTCGCAGGACTCTCACGCCTGCTTAAAGAGCTGAAGGTTCCAGGTGCACTGGCCGCCACGCTTGCCCTGCTGCTTGCAATCCCTGCGCCTATCGTTATGGCTCATGACAACTGGGATGACCATGACCGTTCTAACCGTTATGTGGTACGTGATTTCGGGTTGAACTATTTTAATTCATGTGCAGAGAACGCCATAATCTTCACAAATGGTGATAATGACACTTTCCCTCTCTGGTACACTCAGGAGACAGAGGGGACACCAGTCTCACTTGACAAGAGAGTATGCAACCTGAGCTATCTGCAGACGGACTGGTATATAGACCAGATGCGCCGCGATGCATACAACTCAAAAGGGCTGCCTATCTCATGGGAAAGAAAGACTTACGCAGAAGGGAAACGAGATGTGATTTACATGTACAATCTTATTGAGGGTCCTATAGATTTGAAATGGGCTCTTGATGAATTCCTTGCCAGCGATGATCCTAAAACAAAAACAGACCCGCGTAGCGGCGGATACAAGGAGTTCCTGCCTTCAAAGAAGTTCAAAGTGCCTGTAAACAAAGACAATCTGGTAAAACAGGGTGCAATAAAAGAGAGTGAGAAGGATAAACTCTGTGATGAGATGATTATTGACCTGAGTAGCAGGAACTACCTTACAAAGAGTGACTTGATGGTTCTGGAGATGATTGCCAACAATAACTGGGAGCGTCCTATCTACTATGCCGTGACAGTGGGCTCTGACATGTACTTAGGCATGAAGAAGTACTTCCAACTTGAGGGTCTGACCTACAGAATAGTACCGTTCAAGGATACTGACGATGTTACTGTTAACGCAGATCTCATGTATGACAACATGATGAACAAATTCCGCTTTGGCAACATTGAGGATCCTAAAGTATATCTTGATGAAAACATTCTGAGAATGTGCAACGCACAACGTCAGATGTTTGGCAGGCTTATAGATGAACTCGTAGAACAGAAGGACTCAACACGTGCCGCCAACGCTCTTGCTTACAGCATGGAGCACATTCCAGGCAATACCGTTCCGCACTCATACTCTTCTGTAGGTTTTGTGGAGAGCTACTATGCCATCAATATGAATGACAAGGCAAGGGAGATGGGCAACCAGCTGGCCGATGACGCAGAGAAGAATCTGCTCTGGTTAAGCCAGTTTACAGGCAGCCAGTACGCCAGCGCAATGCAGGATGTTGCAGTAAACCTGGCCACTCTGCAGCAACTTGCCCTTATAGCACGTGACTATGACGAAGAGGAATTTGAGAAGTACTATACCATGTTTATGACGTATAGTAAGATGTACAGGAAATAAAGGGATGTTTATAGAGCAGATTCCAAATATTCTCAGATTGCTATACAGGAGGGCTCTGTGGCGTGGCGATAAAAACGAAAAGGTTATCTATCTGACCATTGATGACGGCCCCACAACGCTTAACACTGAGTGGATATTGGATTTGCTTGATAGGCATGGAGTAAAGGCCACCTTTTTCTGTATAGGCAGGAACGTGGAAGCCCATCCGGAGCTTTATAACATGATTTTGGAGCACGGGCACAAAACAGGTCTGCACGGATATGACCACAAGCGTGGACTTTATTCTGACACCGATGCGTTTTACGCCGATATAGAGCACGCATCTCAATTTATAAAAAGCAACCTGTTCAGACCGCCTCACGGCAATATAAGTCCACGACAACTAAGGGAACTGAGCAAGAGGTACACAGTTGTGCTTTGGGACGTGATAACACGCGATTACAATAGAGACCTTAGCGGCGATGATGTGCTGGATATTGCCATAAAATATAGCAGGAACGGCTCTATCGTGGTTTTCCATGATTCTGAAAAGGCGATGAACAATATGAGATACGCCCTTCCAAAAGCAATTAAACACTGGATTAAGGAAGGGTACTCATTTAAATTAATTAAAAGTTAAAAATTACAACTCTCAATTATATTATGAATGTCTTATTAATTGGTTCAGGTGGACGTGAGCATGCGCTTGCCTGGAAAATTGCTCAAAGCAGCAAGGTGGAGAAACTTTTTATAGCCCCTGGTAATGCCGGGACTCTTAACACTGGCATCAATGTAAATATCAAGGCTGATGATTTTGATGCACTTGGCAAATTTGCATTGGAGAACGACGTTAAGATGGTGGTTGTGGGGCCTGAGGACCCTCTTGTTAAGGGCGTTTATGATTTTTTCAAATGCAATAGCGCACTAAAGGATATTACTGTCATAGGTCCTTCTGCAGAAGGCGCCCAACTTGAGGGCAGCAAGGATTTTGCCAAGCAGTTCATGATGCGCCACGGAGTACCTACCGCAGGTTACATGTCTGTATCAAAGGAGAATATAGAAGAAGGCAAATCATTTCTAAGAACCCTTAAGGCCCCATACGTCCTAAAAGCAGACGGACTGGCAGCTGGTAAGGGTGTGCTTATCATTGACAATATAGATGAGGCAGAGAGAGAACTTGACAACATGATAGGTGGCAAGTTTGGTTCTGCAAGCGCCACTGTTGTTATTGAGGAGTTCCTAAGCGGTATTGAGTGCAGCGTGTTTGTACTCACAGACGGCAAGGAGTATGTAATACTGCCAGAGGCAAAAGATTACAAGAGAATTGGAGAGGGTGACAAAGGTCTCAATACGGGAGGCATGGGCTCGATTTCGCCTGTAAGCTTTGTAACAGAGGAGTTTATGCACAAAATTGAGGAGCGTATAATTAAGCCTACAGTTAACGGTCTTTACAAAGAGAATATCTGCTACAAGGGCTTTATTTTCTTTGGCCTTATAAACGTGGGAGGCGAACCTTACGTTATAGAGTACAACGCCCGCATGGGAGATCCTGAGACAGAGTCTGTTATGCTCAGACTTAAAAATGACATAGTAGAGTTGTTTGAGGCCACTGAGAACGGGACATTGGGAAGCCAGAAGATTGTGAAAGACAGCCGCTACGCAGTAACAGTAATGCTTGTTTCAGGCGGTTACCCTGAAGCATACGAAAAGGGCAAGGTTATAACCGGACTTGACAAGACAGGAGAGAGCGTAGTATTTCACGCTGGGACTGCAGTGAAGGGTTCTGACGTAGTTACAAGCGGCGGACGAGTTATAGCAGTAAGCTCCTACGGCGCAACAAAGGATGAGGCCCTGCAAAAATCATTTGAAGCAGCAAAAGCAATCAACTTTGAAGGCAAATACTTCAGACGCGATATAGGATTTGACCTTAAATAACAAAATTAAACACAATGTACGGAAGTCATCAGCATAGCAAAGCCCTGAGCCCTGTAATATTGGCTCCACTCACATTTTTAATGGCCATTCTAATGAATGTGCCAGTAATGATGTCGGCCGATGCCACGTTTGCTGAAAAAATCATTTCACTTACGTACACGCTTCTTATGACAGCAGCCGCCACATTCGCTGCAAATAACATAGGAATATATAAAAACAACAACTTCATCACACCCTTCTATATGTTTCTTATAGGGGGTGTGCTTGGTTACAACACTGGATACTGGCAAGGTTTTGTAATATCCGCACTACTTCTTACTGCGTGGTATAGTTCTATTATAGTAAATAAGCACAAAGGATATGAATGGAACGCTATAGACGCCTCAATATGCATTTGCCTGGCATCGCTGTTTAATGGGTATATTCTCATTCTACTGCCTGTAATGATTGTAGGCTTTGCAATATATGGCAGACTGAACGCACGAACCTTACTCGCCACACTACTCGGAGGCGCCATGATATATGGTGCATCATGGGGAGGGGCGTTTATATTAGGGAAAGACTGCGAGTTCCTGTCATATATGAAATCCGTAATGACATGGGAGGGATTCTCTCAGCTACGCATAATGGACATAATTATATGCAGTCTGATTGCATTCTACGTAATTCTATCTTACATACTGTTCATGGCAAACAGATATAGCAACAATCCAACGTACATACGCAAGGCAATGCAGTTCTCATACCTGACACTTCTAACCTCTGTGTCCATTGCACTACTCTTTGGAAGAGCCGAGACCCTGGTTCCATTTATTTGTGTCATGACATCAATTCTGCTTACAAGAAGGACAGACAGTATGCAGAACAAGGCTGGTGTAACTCTTCTATACATAATAACTACACTCTTAATACTGTTATTTATTGCTAAAAATTTCCTGTTTTAGATATAATTCACTAAATTTGCAATAAATCAGTTTACTATGTCAGAAGAACAATCCATCATAGACTTCAACACACCTGAGAACTACAATGAGGACCACATAAAGACCCTTGAAGGTCTGGCACATGTTAGACTTAGACCTGGTATGTATATAGGCAAACTGGGTGACGGCACATACGCCGATGATGGTATTTACGTGCTACTTAAGGAGGTAATTGACAACTCAATAGATGAATTCAGGATGCATGCCGGCAACCGCATTGACATCACGCTGAATGAAAGAACAATATCTGTAAGGGACTACGGACGAGGTATTCCGCTTGGCAAGCTTGTGGATTGCGTGTCAATAATGAATACTGGAGCCAAGTATGACTCTGCCGTATTTAAGAAAAGCGTAGGACTTAACGGTGTGGGTACCAAGGCTGTAAACGCTCTGTCAAGCACATTCACCGCCATAGCGTACAGAGAGGGGATGACAAAAAAGGCATACTTTGAGAAAGGCGTGCTTGTGAAAGAGTGGGATTTGGAGCCATCCTCAGAGAAGAGCGGTACATTCATAGAGTTCACGCCAGACAATGACGAGAAACTGTTTGGCAACTACAAATACAACCCTGAGATTATAGAGAACATGCTGCGCAACTACAGCTATCTGAATCCAGGCCTGACACTCACATTCAATGGTGAAAAATTTCTCTCCAAAAACGGTCTGCTTGACCTGCTGAATGAGAAAATAACGGCGGAGACCCTCTACCCTATTGTACACCTAAAAGGGGATGATATAGAGGTGGCTTTTACTCACACTGACCAATACGGAGAAGAGTACTACTCATTTGTAAACGGACAATACACTATTCAAGGAGGCACACACCAGAGCGCATTCAGAGAGGCGTTTGCACGCACAATCAAGGAGTTCTATAACAAGAACATGGAGTACTCCGATATAAGAAGCGGGCTTTGCGCCTCAATATCAATAGGTGTGGAGGAACCTGTCTTTGAATCACAGACAAAAATCAAATTAGGCTCAAAAGACATGGGTCCCAACGGACCAACAATAGCAAAATACGTGTCAGATTTCCTAAAAAAGGAGCTAGACAACTTTTTGCACATTAACGGAGAGACCGCAGAAATAATAAACAAGAAAATACAGGATTCCGAACGCGAGCGCAAAGCTATTGCAGGAGTCTCTAAGCAGGCTAAAGAGCGTGCAAAGAAGGCTAATCTTCACAACACTAAGCTACGAGACTGCCGCTGCCACCTCAACGAGGGTAAAGACGAAGAGAAACGCCTTGCAAGCTCCATATTCATAACTGAGGGCGACTCTGCGAGCGGTTCTATAACCAAAAGCCGCGATGTCAACACCCAAGCTGTATTCAGCCTTAGGGGGAAGCCTCTAAACAGTTACGGGCTGACAAAAAAGGTTGTATATGAAAACGAGGAGTTTAACCTACTTCAAGCCGCCCTTAATATAGAGGACGGGCTTGACGGGCTGCGCTATAACAAAGTTATCATTGCCACAGATGCTGATGATGACGGCATGCATATAAGGCTGCTTATGTTAAACTTCTTCCTGCAGTTCTTTCCTGATCTGGTAAAAGCCGGGCACGTATATATACTGCAAACACCGCTATTCCGCGTACGTAACAAGAAGGAGAAATACTACTGTTACACAGACGAAGAGAGAATCAAGGCGATTAACAAGCTTGGAGACAGTGCAGAAATAACACGATTCAAAGGTCTGGGAGAGATATCACCTGATGAGTTTGGGAACTTTATAGGTAAGGATATCAGGTTGGACCCTGTTTCAATAAAAAAAGAAGACTCAGTGGCGAATCTACTAAGTTTCTATATGGGCAAGAATACACCAGAGAGACAAGAGTTCATCATATCAAACCTACGCATTGAAAATGACAGCGAGGAGGAGTTACTGGGTGTATAGAAAAATCTGGCACAAAATATTTCCTATTAGAAAAATATTTTTTTATCTTTGCATAGTATAATTATTGAGAATCAAATTTTAACCACTATGAAATATACAGGAATCATCATTGTACTTTTAGGCGCATTAGCACTTATAGTACCTTCATTTGCAAATTTTGAGTCAAACACAACCCTTGTTATAGCTATGATACTTCTTATTGCAGGAGCTATAGTTCATATATTTGTTACAAGAAAGGGCATAGACAAAGACACCGCCACAAAATAAACCAAATTTATATACTACCGGAAGGGGGCTGAACAAATGTTCAACCCCCTTTTACTTTACCCTATGACAAACAATCTATACAAAAGCACAAAAGAAACGAGGATAGTCATTGTGACTATCCTCGTTTCAAATATTATTTACTTATTAATTACTTAGCAATAGCCTGGAACTCAGCAACTGGCCAGTATTTTGCAAACTCAATGTCTGTCTTAGCTCTCTTAGCGTAGTCAGCATCAAGCTCTGCAGCCTTCTTAAGGTTGGCAATTACATCAGCGTCATTAGCACCACGAGCAGCGCAGATTGCAAGCATATAGTATGTAGTTGCATTCTTCTTCTCAACGTTATCAAGAATTGATTTAGCCTTGTCATTCTCATTTACAAGAAGCTGAGCAAGAGCAGCGTTGTTAGAAGTTGTGTTACCGAATGAGCTGATAGCCTTAGCATAGTCACCTTCCTGGATGTAAAGAACACCCTGGCCCTCGTTAAGATTCTCTACACCTGCAGCCTGACCGAAGTACTGCTTAGCAGCCTCTGTATCGCCGTCTGTCAGAGAGAGAAGACCACGGTTGAAGCTAACCTCAGCCTTACCCTTACCACCGTTATTGTCAGAGTTATCAAGAGCAGCCTTAGAAGCTGAAAGATCACCCTTAGTAATATCAAGAGCAGCAAGGTTGTTCTGAGTTCTCCAATCAGAAGCATTCTGCTTAGCGTTAGCCTCTGTATACTTAGCAGCAGCATCCTTGTTACCTGACTGGCAAGCAAGTTTAGCAGCAAACATAAGCTCCTCTACGTTAAGGCTGTCTGGATTAGACTCTGCAAGAGCAAGAATCTCCTCATCTGTCTTACCCTTAAGAGTTACGTTAAGAGCCATGTGTGAACGACGGAGTTTTGGAAGAATGTCAGAAGCAAGCTCCTTGTATGCAGCAGAAAGATTCTTAATCTCTTTCTCACGTGTCTCTGGATCAGAGTATGAACCAAGAACTCGAAGAATAAGGTCTTTATCCTTTACAGAAGACTCTTGAACAAGTTTCTTGAAGCCTTCCCAATCCTGAGCAATGTACTGAGCGTCAACTGCAGCCTGGCTCTTCTGCTGTTTCAAGAAGCTAAGAGTGTTTTTCTGACGTGCAGCAGCAAGTTTCTCGTTAAGCTCAGCACCACCATCAGGAGAAGCTGCAGATACTACAGAGATACCATCAACAGTACGTTTCTCATCCTTAGCAGCTGCTTTCTCAGCCTTCTGGAGAGCCTTTACATCATCGTTGGTCTTAACATTAGACTGCTGAATTGCAAACATAATGTCAGCCTCTGTAACCTCTTTAGTGTCACGTACAAAGTTATCCTTTGCGTAAGCAGGCTTAACTGTAGAAGCGTCTGCAAGTGTAGAAGTAGCCAAGCAACCTACAGCTATGTCAACATCAGGTATCTCAACAACTTTGTTCTTCTTACCTACAGTAGCCTTAAAGCGAAGAGTAAGAACTGACTGAGCCATCTCAGGAACATAATCAAATGAGAAGCTCTGAGTTACTGTACCACCAGCCTTGTACTGGATAGTCTCGTTATTACCCTCAACCTTCTCACCTTGGTATGTAGAAGGAGCACTGGTAGCCTCACCACCCTCATATCTCAAAACAGGGGTTACTACAACAGTAGCGTTCTTCTTAAAATACTTCTCTGGGAAATTGGCGGTAATAGTACCTTCAACCTTACCAGCCTTTACCTCTAGTGGATTAGGGTTTACTGTGAAGTACTCTGGCTTCATCTCACCCAGCTTGGCACAAGATGCCATCATTGCAAGAAGCATCACGCCAAAACCTAAACGGAATACGTTTCTTTTCATACGATAAAAATATTAGTAATTGTGTTAATATTCACTATATTATTGGGCAAAGATAATCATTAAAACGTTAATAATAACATATTTATTCTGTTTTTTTTGCATTCGATTAAAAAAAAGTGGAAATTTGCAACATAAATGAAACTAAAAGAAATATCATACAGGGTAGTACCACGATGTGTAAACCTTGCAAAGGTGATATATTCGTATGTAACATCCTCAATTAGTCACAAATACATCAGCTGCGGAAGACCTATTGCAGCATCAATAGAGCCAGCGAACTACTGCAACCTGAAATGTCGTCAGTGCCCCACCGGACTCGGGAACATAAACAAATCAAAACAGCTACTGAAATTTGAAGATTTCAAACTTATTCTTGACACCATGTTACCAGAGGTGATGTACCTGAACCTCTATTTTCAAGGGGAACCGATGATAAACCAAAGCCTTCCTGAGATGGTGGCATACGCATCACAACACAACATAACCACATGCATATCCACAAACGGGCACTTTCTTACAAAAGAGACTGCATCAAGACTTAAACAAGCAGGGCTTGGCAAACTCATTGTGAGTCTTGATGGCGCAGACAGTAAAAGCTATAGTCTATACCGTCAAGGAGGTAGTTTTGAGACAGTTTTACAAGGAATTAGAAACGCAGTTGAGGCAGGGCTCTGTGTAGAGTTACAGTGTCTGCTTCTAAGCTCCACCGAGAATCAACTGGATGAAGTAAAAAGATTGGGAAGAGAGCTTGGTGTGAGCAACATTAAGTTTAAGACAGCACAATTCTACAACATAGACACTTTAATGCCAGCCAACAAGCGATACAGCCGATACAAAGAAGGGAGCATAGTACCAAAGAAGCCTCTTAGAGACAGATGCTGGAGAATCATTAGCAGTATAGTGATAAACACAGACGGAGAGGTGCTGCCTTGCTGCTATGACAAAGCCTGTCTTCACAGTTTTGGCAACCTGCTGAAACAGGGCGCAACAAAAGACGCCCTTTGGAGCATACTGCACTCGCAAAAGGCGTCAGATTTCAAAAACAAGGTCTTTAGCAGCAGAAGGAGCATACAGA
>ONBO01000073.1 GCA_900316125.1 uncultured Bacteroidales bacterium
CTACTGCATTAGCACCATAAGCACAAACTGATGTGCAAAACACTATAACAAAAGCAGTTATAGATAAATAAAAACGTTTCATAAACTATTGAATTTCTTGATGGCGCAAAAGTATAAACAAAATTCACATTTATTAACACAGTGTTAATAAATGTGAATTTGTATTAAATATTTTAACATTTGTGTTACATAATTGTAACAGAATGTTAAAACAGCTTTAAGATATTATTTATGACCGTAGAGGCTTGAAGGCAGGTCTTCAAATAAAAATTTTGATAAATAATAGTAACCATAACCAGCACCAACTGAAGCACCGCCTGTCCAGGCTATGCCTCCCGCAATAGAACCTATCATTGTATAAGTAACTTTAGTGGCTGCGCTCTTGGCAACTTGCATAGCAATATCATGTGCATCTGCAATACCTCCTTCAAACGCATTAGCACCATTAACAACCTCCTTAGAAAACGTTATATTATTATCTAAAACATTTAAACGCTTCAGATTCTCACCAGACATTTTACCGGTTTCTTTTGCAGCAGCAATAATTTCATCATATTCATTAACTTTAACACCATAAGTAGCTTCTACATTATTTGATTTAGCAACCGTATTATTATAAGTTGCAGTCATAGTTCCAAGACTATTTTCAGCTGTAACACATTCAACAGAAGCTGAAGCATACAAAGAGTACAGGCCATAGCACCCAGCTCCAATTATAGCACCTGCCACCATACCTATTATAGAACCCATTCCAGCATAGTTCGCCAATTCCCATCCATCAGCCTTTTTGTGAAGACCATAAGAGAGTCCTCCAACCATACCTAAATCCCCACCTATTGTCATACCTAACTGAGTAAAGGTCCATAGAGTTTTAACCGACATAATGGCTGAAATGGAAGATTGCCAAAAGTATCCTGAAAGAGCGCCAACAACAGCACCTATACCAGTTCCAATGAGTGCGCACTTTGCCATGTCCCAACCTTTATACCCCTTGTTATGGCCATACCATATACCACCGCAAAGTCCTACAAGTGCTCCTACTGCAGCTCCTATGCCTAAAGCCAGCAGAACACTGTTTCCACTTGGGTCAACAAAACTTAGCGGGTTACCGTAGCAGTACATATAGCGGTTATAGTTCAACCAATAATCAGGAGCCTGTATAAGCGGGTCAACACTGAGGAATGAACCTAAAAGCGGGTCATAAACACGGCCGTTCATATTTATCAGGCTCATGCCGTCAATATGCTCGTGACCAGTGAAGCCACGATTGTTAAGCAAATCTGTGCGAGTATCATTTTCTGTCCAGTTCTCCGGATTAAGCCTCTCACCCCAAGGATTGTATGCATATTTCTCAACCACATTACCCCATGCGTCTGTTGTTGACACTATGGAGCCAAGGCGGTCTGTATAGTTGTAATAGAGCTTGCGCTCACCACCCTTCTCCATCATAACGGCTCCACCTGGCAGGTAACACAGCTTGGTTGTAACACCATCTGTACTAGTCACCTCCTCGTATGAGCCTATATAGTAGCGGGTTATTTTACCACTCTCTGTAGTGTACTCACTCTTTATTCTGTTTTCATTTACTCCGTATGTAAGGGCATAATGCTTATCACCCTCTGTTACACTCTCCACTTTGTTAAAGTTTGTGAAGGTGATATTCTGAGCCATTTTTGGCATAGGCTCTGGCACTCCGCTTATTGAGCTCAGCGCATGCGGGTGGTTTGAGTCCTCATACTTTAGCAGGTTATCACCAAGATTGCTCCTGCGGATTACATTGTTAGCCTCATCATACTCAAGACTGTCTCTTTTCAGCGGGTCTGCACTGTCAAAGCCAAAGGCATCCCAGTTAGTAAGGCGGTTAAGCTCATCATAAGTGTATTTGCAGCTCTGACGGCTCAAATTATCTGTAAAGCTGGCAAGATTGCCACGCTTATCATAGCTATATGTATGGTCTATGCGGTTGTTGCCGCTCTTTTTTGAAACGAGGCGCCCCATAGCGTCATACTCGTATGTGGTTGACATGCCGCCACGGTACTCTGTGGTTACTTCACCCATAGCGTTGGCGTTTACAAGACGATAAAGTTCATTTCCTATCTGGTCCTTTACAGAGAACAGATTGCCGTTTGGTCCGTACTCATTTACTGTATAATAGCCAGAAGGATAGATGTTCTTTACTGGCCTGCCATACTCATCGTATGAAGTGCTGCGTACAAACTCCTTGCCGTCCACCTTGTCTGTAACCTTGGTCATGCGGTCAAAATCATCATACTCATAGCTCTGAGATACACCGTCTGACATGGTTTTGG
>ONBO01000066.1 GCA_900316125.1 uncultured Bacteroidales bacterium
CCTGCTTAAAGCCCGTAACCACGGCCACGGCGATAATCATCACCGCAAGCCCTAACGCAATACCAATAGTTGCAATAACAACAGCAGGCTTCTCAGAAAGCCTGCCGTCATGTTTAAAGTGGATTCGCTTCGCTATGTTGTATTCCCAGTTCAACTTTACTCACACTTCGTGTTCATCAACACGTCAATTTTCAACTTTCAATTTTCAATTTTCAACTTTCAACTCTCAACTTTCCCCGGGTACGCCTCCAGCGCCTTCTCAAGCACTATCAGCGCCTTTTTAAGCTCCTCAGTGTCAATGGCGTACGCTACACGCACTTGGTTGCGTCCAATGTTATTCATAGTGTAGAACCCGCTGGCAGGAGCAAGCATCACAGTCTGTCCCTCGTACTCAAACTCATCAAGCAGCCATGCGCAGAAACGGTCACAGTCATCAATAGGCAGTTTTGCCACAGTGTAGAAAGCACCCATAGGCACAGGAGAGTAAACTCCCGGTATGCGGTTCAGACCGTCAATAAGGAACTTACGGCGCTCCACAAACTCATTGTACATCTCCAGCATATAGTCAGCAGGAGTGTCAACTGAGGCCTCGGCGGCAATCTGACCTATAAGGGGTGGGCTCAGACGCGCCTGGCAGAACTTCATAACGCTCTCCTTCACAGCCTTGTTCTTGGTCACAAGAGCACCCACACGTATGCCGCACTCGCTGTAACGCTTTGACACAGAGTCAAACAGCACCACGTTCTCCTCAATGCCGTTGAGGTGGAACGCAGAGATGTACGGCGCACCAGTGTAGCAGAACTCACGGTAAACCTCATCGCTGAAAAGGTAGAGGTCATACTTCTTCACAAGGTCACGTATCATGTTCATCTCCTTGCGGGTGTAGAGGTACCCCGATGGGTTGTTAGGGTTGCATATAAGAATACCCTTGGTTCTTGGGGTGATCTGCTCCTCAAACTTATCCACACTTGGCAGAGAGAAACCTTGGTCAATAGTAGATACCACAGGGCGGATAACCGCACCAGCACTTATGGCAAACGCCGTGTAGTTTGCGTACGCCGGCTCCGGCACAATGATTTCATCGCCGGGGTCAAGGCATGCCATAAAGGCAAAGTTCACAGCCTCGCTACCGCCGGAAGTAACAATGATATCCTGCGGAGTAACGTCAATCTTAAAGCGCTTGTAGTACTCAGTCAGTTTCAGACGCAGAGACTTGATACCGTCAGAAGGGCTGTACTCAAGCACCTTGCGGTCAATGTTCTTAATAGCGTCAATAGCCACCTGCGGAGTGGGTAGGTCAGGCTGACCAATGTTGAGGTGATAGACCTTGACCCCTCTCTCCTTGGCCTTGTCAGCCAGAGGCACTAACTTCCTTATAGGTGATTGTGGCATCAATCGGCCACGTTCTGATGTTGAAGGCATTTTCTAATGAAAAAAATTTTTGCAAAGTTAGCATATCGGGGCTTTATTTCAAAATTATTACCCAAAAAACAGCATCTTTGAACTAAAACGTTTTTTTTAAGTGTGCTTTCTTGTTATTCTAATAAATAATGATTATCTTTGACTAATCAAAATTTGTGATGATGAAAGAGTTTTCAAAAGAAGATTTGGAAGAACTGAAATCAAGGGGCGTAAATGAGGATATGATTAAGGAGCAGATGAACGCCTTTGACGGTAAGTTCTCAAGACCCGATGTGGTAAGGACTGCCTCTCTTGAAGATGGTATTCAGCTTTACAGTAAAGTGGATGAAGACGCCTATATTGATGCCTGGGACGCATTCATTGGCAAGGGTAAGTCAGTATATCACTTTATACCTGCGTCAGGTGAGGCTGACAGGTTTCTTCGTGAGCTCTTCTCTTTCCTTAAGGCGCCTTACGTCACACCGCGCACTAATTTTGAAAAGAATTTCTTCAAGCACCTTCAATCATTCGCCTTCTTCAATGAGCTTAATAAACTCTGCATCGACAGAGAAGATAAAGAGGTCTCAGACCTTATGGAGATAGGCAAGTTCAAACTCATAGTAGAATATCTGCTCACAGAGAAGGGGCTTAACTACGCAGAGATGCCAAACGCACTCTTCAAATTCCACTCTGATTCATCCAAGAGCTTTATGGCAATGGCCAAGTACCTCCCTAAAAAGATAGTAAAGTACTACTCATCATGGGAGGATACCCGCACACCTATTCAAGAGAGTCTTATAGAGAGTGCCATGGTCAGCGGTGTAAAAGGCTCAACAGTAAATGTATGCTATACAGTTAAGGTGAACGAGCGTGACGCCATACAGGATTTTGTACGTGAGTTCAAGATTCCAATAGAGAAAAAATTCGGCGTCCAGTTCTATATAACACTGCCAGTTCAGCAGCCATCCACAGACACCATATCATTAAGTGCTGACGGCAAGCCGCTGCGTGATGAAGAGGGCAAGGTTCTTCTGCGTCCTTCAGGCCACGGAGCCGTGTTTAATAGTTTTAACTCACTTTCCGCCGATGTCATCTTTGTCAAAAATCTTGACAACGAGGCACCGGATTCACTGAAAAAACTCACAGTACGCTACAAGCGTATGCTTGGCGGCGTTCTTGTAAACAATCATAAAACCATAAAGAAGTATCTTCGTCTGCTTGACAAGGATGAGATTCCAGATGACAAACTCATAGAGATAATAAACTATGTGGAGAACACCCTGAACGTCAAGCGTGAGAACATCCTGCGTCTGAAACACAGTGAGCAGGTTGAGTATCTGAAGAGCAAACTTAACCGTCCTCTGAGAGTATGCGGCATGGTTAGGAATGAAGACGAGCAGGGCGGAGTTCCATGCTGGGTCAAGAACTCAGACGGCACAGTATCACTTCAGATAGTGGAGTACTATCAGGTTTATGACAATCCGGACAAACTTAAGATATTCAACGGCAGCACACATTTCAACCCAGTAGACATGGTATGTTATGTGGCAGACTGGAAGGAGAAGAAGTTTGACCTTACAAAATACGCCGATGCCAAGGCATGGGTGCCTTACAATAAAGTTTGTGCCAGTGGTGACACAGTACGCCGCCTTGACCGTCCAGGGCTCTGGAACGGCTGCATGGCAGACTGGAACACCATATTTGTTGAAGTGCCTATCAAGACCTTCAACCCGGTTAAGAGCATAAATGATCTATTACGTCAAGAACATCAAAATTAAAACTAACTAATAAGAACTGTTGATATGCAACCACTTAAAATTATTCAGAACGACCCGTGGCTGGAACCTTTTACACAGGCTATTGAGGGACGTTACAATTACGCCCGTCAGAAAGAGGCCGAATTGACAAACAATGGTAAGAACACCCTTAGCGACTTCGCATCCGGTTATCTATATTTTGGCATGCATAAGCTTGCTGATTCATGGGTAATCAGAGAGTGGGCTCCTAACGCCACCGATATATATGTTATTGGTGACTTTAACAATTGGAACCTCACAGAGGAGTATAAACTCACTAAGATTGCAAATGGTGTTTTTGAAGGTAAATTTGCAAAAGATGCCTTTAAGCACGGACAGCTTTACAAGTTCTTTGTTCGCTGGCCTGGTGGCGGTGGAGAGCGTATCCCTGCATGGTGCCGCAGAGTAGTTCAAGATGACTACACCAAGATTTTCTCAGCACAGGTTTGGGCCCCAGAGAAACCTTTCGTATTCAAGCACAAAAAATTCAAACCAAACACAGACCCTCTAATGATTTATGAGTGCCATATAGGTATGGCTACCGCAGAGGAGAAGGTTGGCACCTATATTGAATTTAAAGACAACGTGCTTCCACGTGTGAAGGCAGACGGTTACAACTGCATTCAGATTATGGCTATCCAGGAGCACCCATACTACGGTTCATTCGGTTACCACGTATCAAGCTTCTTTGCCGCATCATCACGTTTCGGCACTCCAGAAGAGTTGAAGGAGCTTATTGATACCGCACACGGAATGGGTATCGCCGTAATTATGGATATTGTACACTCACACGCAGTTAAGAATGAGGTTGAGGGTCTCGGACGTTTTGACGGAACCCCATATCAGTACTTCCATGACGGTGGCCGCCGTGAGCATCCGGCTTGGGACTCACTCTGCTTCAACTACGGTAAGAATGAGGTTCTGCACTTCCTGCTTTCAAACTGCAA
>ONBO01000039.1 GCA_900316125.1 uncultured Bacteroidales bacterium
TCATACATAATGATTCGACAAACAATTTTGTAGTCCTTGGCATTCATAATTTCCCTTTGCATTAAAATTACGAAGCTAAGGTCGGGTTTTTATTTAAAAAGTCACTGCACTCTTGTTACCGATTTTACTGTATCGTTGTTGCCAAATTCTCTGTATCATTGTTTCTGTTTTTACTGCACTCTGATTTCCGTTTTCACTGTATTTCTAAATTCCGTTTACAACAGGACATCCAGAACCATTGAAAGGAAAGCCTAAGAATCGCTGAAGCCGTCAAATCATACCTCGTTGGCAGATTAGGAGCAAAGCCAGAACTGGGTAGTATTTTTATAAATATAGAGGACTGATATGGGAAAGCTACTTTGAACGCAATGGTGGTAGCCTCGAAAAGGCTATGACCAATGCCAATCGGTCAATGGATGAGAAACTGAAGTATGGTAGAGATTATACTTACTCGGAGTTGGGGAGGTTGATGAAAATATTAGAATCTTTATAAAAACAAGAAATTTAACTTCTTTATTGACATGACAGTAGATTCAAATTCGAATAATATCAAAATAATAGAGCCTAATGTGAGACTTATTAGAGTTCATGTCTCGTATCTGTAACTAACTATATATCAGTACTTTCGTTATCAAACGGTAGAAAAGTGAGGACGCAGATTCTGTGAGCGATAAAAAAGTCGAAGATTTAACACTTTTAACTTTTGTAAACGTGTTATACTTCTACCACATCCCATATTTCTCTCAACTCTTGACAGTCTATAGTGTGAAATCTATCCTTTTGAATGGCGACACATAACAAATACCGAGGCCTGCTCATGCCTACATATACCACTCTTAGGCTTTTTAGTGTATCATCATCAGTTCCCATGTACGCAATACCCTTAAACTGCTCTTTTAGCCGTTCTGACTCATAATACTTGTTGAAAAAGGTTTCAAGGTATAACGTAGCTGCATGTGTTTCACCTTTCACTGCATGAACTGTGGCAACCTCAATCTCAATGTCATCTTCTTTATAAATATTTCCATGCTCAAGATTTTGTCCACCTTGGTTCCCGTCTGCAACGGCATTAAAGAAAGTATTAGCTGCAACTGATACCTCATTTTTATCAAATAGAGGAAGAAATGTACTTGACAAATACTGATAAATATCATCTTTAAGATGTTGTCTATCTTCTGCGTTATTTCTTATTGCCGCAAGCATGGCCCAACTCATTACTTTACTTAGAAATACTTGCTTAGCGTCTATTGATGTCAGATAGTCAAGCATTGAAGTTCTAGTATAGCGCTTGTCATCATTATTTACATCACATAAGTTCAAGAATTCAATAACACCTTGTATAATAGACGATGCACAATCTTTTACTGTTCCTTGAAGATTATTGTATAAGAAATAATCAAATGACTCTGCCACCATCCTTGTTTTAGCATTCTTCTTTTCAAATGATGGATAATAAGATTCTATATACCTCTTTTGTTCATTGGCTCCTTTCTTACCCACCCATCCACATGCTTTGATATTTACTCTGTGCAATGGGTCTTCACTCTTTTCTTTATTGGCCAAATTCAGCACTGATATGTTATCCAACTCAGGAATGGTTATAGTTCTCAGTAATTCTGCATACTTGGGTAGTACGGTCAACGGGTCTTCATAGGTAATGATGACAGGTTTTACCGAATATACATCTTCATTTCCTACAAGAAGATGATTGTCTTCCATGCACAAAGAACGTAATGGCCGAGCAATTTTCTCTCCGAATCGATTACTATTATGTATGTATAGTACATTCTCATCTCTCAATTCAGTAATATCGCTCACATCGCTTCCATCTCCTTCATAGATTGCTTGGCAATAATCCCCAAACCGCTGAACAACAACTTTATTATCTGAGAATAAATGCTTTATCAACTCAACCTGCTGTTTGTCACAATCTTGAACTTCGTCAATAAACAGATATTTAAACCTCTTATCTGAGAAGTTGCTGAAATCAAGTCCTTTTTCTCGAATATACCGAAATGCCAAATCATATGCATCCTCAAAAGAAAGAATGCCCTCTTTGAACATTTCCTCTTTAATCTTAACAAATTCATTGCCAGATTCTGAAACAAAGCCTATTGCGTGTTGATTTATAATAACTTTATTATTAAACCAATCTATCTTTGTACTAAGTATGAGTTCTCTTTCCTCCTTATCTACGATGCTTTTATACTTCAAGCGAATTGTCTTTTGAATATCTGTGGCAATATTTGCAAAATCATAGCCTTTTAATTGAAACAGATATTTTTTTGACCTGAGACCTTTCTTTTTAATGACCTTAGCCGCAATCATAGCGTCCACGCCTCCCCATGCATTTATTTCATCATCCGTTGCTATATGCTCCCTCGATTGAATTTGACGATAGATAAAACCCTTCAATTTGTTTTTCCACTCTAACTTACCATACTTTTTCAACAACACAGCCATAGCAATATCATTATCCACATACTGAATCTTACTACCATAGAAATAATGAAGGGCCGCAGCTGCAACATACTTATGCAGAAATGTTTGTATAGTTCCGAAGAAATTAGGATAATTGAAAAGCACTTCTGCCTTAGGTCCAACCTTCGCTTTTATCTCATCTATGGCAACATTAGTATGCGTCAGTACGCATACACCTTTACCATCGGCCAAAGGCAGTTTATTTGCAAGAATAACGAGTTTGGCTAGCAAGGCTGTCGTCTTGCCGCTTCCTGGGCTGGCCTGAACATAGCAACTACTATCATTCTTGATAATTTTCACCCTCGTTTCACCAAAAGGTCCTTTCCCTTTCAATAAAACTTCATGAGCCATTTTTATTTCTTCATCTGTAGCAAACGCCATACTTCAATCATTTATTAAGGATTAGCAGTAACATGTTCTATAGCCTTCTTAATATATTCCAGCCTTTCGTCGTTCTCAATAATGCCTTTTACCTTCTTTTTTAAGTCATCATTCCCCTTTATTGGTGGCAACTGACCAGCAATCATTCCCGCCAAATATTGTGCAGTAATTGCCTTGCTAACAGTACCATCATTAAGCGGCGCAAATATCTTATAAGAGTCTTCTCTTGAAGGTTTATGGTCATCAGGATAATTCTCCTTTACTTCGCTCCACAATTCAAGCAACCTATCATCTGTTAACTCATATTCAGGGTTGTTCTTTTCTATATAAGCAACCTTTATAGCCATTACAAGGAGCCTGTAAAGACCGCTCCCCGCAATTTCATATTCCAAAGTCCAATCTTTGGGCAAGAATATCTCTGTCTTTCCTATATTTATCTCTTTCTTCAAACGCTTGATCTTTTCTTCCCTTATAATCATGAGAATTGCTTCGTTTAATTTGGTCTTCTTTTTTTCCGTCAAAACAGCTTTCAAGCGATCAATCGTTTCTTTAACGGGTACAAAGTTTACTGTTTTATTTGTACGCACATCATTCTCAAAAGCAGTCAAACTACTATAAGTGCATGCCATAGAGTCATAATCCACTTCTTCTGAGATAGCTTTTAATTCCTGTATAATTGTATCTTTCAACCAATATTCTGGAGTCTTACGGTCTTTACTATTGTCATCGTAATACTCAAGCGCCCTTTCATCGAGATCTGAGATAACAGCTATTGGCATGCCAAACGTCTTTCCATCCTTGCGCTTAAAAATACTTACATACCGTTTATAAGCTGTACTACCCACATTGACAATAGAGACACCATGCTTATGCAGGTGTTTATCCAAAAGTTCAGCAATGGCAGGAATTAAAAGGTTTTCAGCATCCCCCTCAACCATAATAAGGCCTTTTGCAAAGAAAAGATTAGCCTTTGTAGCATCCAAGAACCTCTCCATAAATTTATAGTCTGCGGGATTCATCATCGTGTAATCTGAAGCCATTGGGTATGCCTCCTTATCTTTCAGAACAATAAGGTTTTCTAGCCGTATCTTCGATGCCAATGTGATGCTGTGTGTAGAAAGAATGAATTGCTCGTTATTCTGTTGAGAGGATATATAATCAATCAAGCGCAACTGATACTGAGGATGAAGGTGAGCTTCTAATTCTTCAACCAGGGCAAGTTTTAAACCTTTCTTTTGGTTGTTGAACAAAAGCATTTCTGCTGCAATACAAAGCAAATTAAGAGTCCCAAGCCCCGACTTGTTACCCTCCATAATCAGGTCGAGTAATCTTAAAATTTCTGTCAACTCCCCTCCTGTCAGTTTTATCTGGGCATTTCGCGGGTCTCCTTTTAGCAAGAAGTGCTCTTTTAGAAAATTATTTATATCCCCAGTGATAATGGCTCCACTACCGCCATCCTTGAAATAGTTTTCTATTTCGTTTTTCAAATGCTCATAGTCAGTCTCCAGTTTATGCTTTCTATTGTTTCCTTGTTCATCCTTCAGCGTCTTAAACAATTCGTGTGCACCAAGTATCTGTGCCAACCTAGACTTATAACCGTGAGTCATATCCGTAAGAGCATCCCTAAGTGGCTTAAAGTAAACCACTTTCAGCAAATCTCTTGCTTCGGAATCCATTCTTTCTGCCATCCCTTCTATTCCAGCAGAGAACGTAGGTATAATCACATTGTCCTTTCTTTTTGCATATAGCCATACCTTCAACAAATATCTTGTCTTATCATCGTTCCAAGATAACCATTCCCAGAACAAACCAGAATCCTGTTCGTTTAATCCGTCAAACACACACTCTATTTTGAATTCATCCATCCTTTTACCTTGGGTATCTTGATAAAAGTCTTTGTCCTCAAACTGAATGAACTCTCCACTTTGTGTTCTTAACGCATAACGGATAGCATCTACAATAGTTGTCTTACCAGAATCATTTTCTCCAATTAGTACATTAACACCCTCATGAAAGTGCACTTCAAGTCCAGGAGCATTTTCTGCCCCAACTCCATATTTTCTAAAATTCCATAATCTGAGTATTGAAAGATACATATTCCTTTATATTTTATGTGATTGTAATCTAACACCTGAAAAACATGTCCTTTTCGATAATTAAAGTCCGTCAACCACAACGAGAGAATACAGATTCTTTTTTTTTCTATAGTTCGTATAAATCGTCAAGTTGTATTTCTGCTTGAATATCACCCCAATATTCATTTTGTACCAGGCCATCGGTCGTAACCATAATGGAATGAATTGCCTTCTTAGTGCCTGTAACGGTCTGGAAAACATTTCGTTTGCGGGCAATTTCACCTGCATAATCAGACGTAATGGTGTATGAATCCTTCGAGTACTTCATTTCGCAGACATCAATAATTCCATCGCTACGGTCTATCAGAAGGTCTATCTGAACTCCAGATCTGCCGATGTTATCATCCGGCAAGCAACGCCAGGCATATTCATTTGTCAGTATTCCGCTAATACCAAGTTTCTTTTTAATCTGGTCAACATGCCATAGACAAGTTCGCTCAAATGCCAAGCCGCACCAAGTATTATACTTCGGTGTTCCCAACATTGATCGCCAATAGTTTGAGCCTTGACGTACTCCGTCTATGTATTCGTAATAGAATAATGTATAATGGTCTATTAGCTGGAAAATGTCCGATTTTGTCCGATGCCCAATCATAGTGTAACTACGAATAAAGCCACACCACTCCAAATCTTTCAGGATGTCAGAGAATGCTCCGTTGTCTTCAAATCTTCCTGCCGCCAACAACTCTTGTCGAGTCATGCCCATTTTTTTCTTGGCCAACAACTCAATAACACGAACATATGGTTCAGGCTTTTTGAACAGGGAAGCATACAGCATCTCGAATTCGTCATGCAGTTCTCCGTCAGGCGAGAAAACAAGTCTGTCAATCTCGGCAGTTATGCTTGTACCTTTTTGCAACAAGCTCCAATAATATGGAACACCACCAAATGTCATATAGGCTTCAAGTATCTGTTTGCGGTTCAGCACAAGCCCTCGTGACTGAGCTAACTTTTCGCATAATCCCAATGGGAATGGATTGAGAGAAATACGGTGATTCAGACGATTGTGTAATCCACCTTTATTCTTAATGATTTTCTTGACCATCCATGAGGTACTGCTTCCGCACACCACAAAAACAATGTCCTTTCTAGCGGATGCCCATCCATTCCAAAAAGACTCCAGCTCTGATAAAAAGCCAGAGCGTGGAGCATCCATCCATGGAAGCTCGTCAAGGAAAACGATCTTTTTGCCTTCAGGCAGATTCATGATAAATCGTTTGAGTTCACTGAAAGCCTCGCCCCAATTGGTTAGTTCTGGAGTATCTTTCTGCCCATGTTCTTTAAGTGCACGACGGAAACGTACCAACTGCTTCCTTGCAGTCAGATTTGCAGCACCGGTAAATTGGAAGTCGAATCGGTTTTCAAAGGTTTCTCTAATTAGAAAAGTCTTGCCAACACGACGTCTTCCATACACTGCAACAAACTGTGAGTACTCTTCGTTAAGAGCATTCTGTAATACTTGTTTTTCTTTCTCTCGACCTATTAGCATTATATCCATTAATTTTGATTCACTCCACAAAGATAATACATTTCGGGAGAAAATAAGCGGAAAGTATATAAAATAATCGGATTCCGCTGTTTTATTAACGAAATCCAACTTCTGTATTGACTTAACAAAAAAGTTGTCTGTTTTGTAAGCATACGGCAAACCACGTATTGCATGATAAAAATCAATCGGTCTCGGCTTTGGTCGGGACTGATTTGTCTTAGTAAGGCTTAATAGGGACTAGTCGGGGCTAGTAGGACTTAGTAGGAACTAATTGTCCGGATGCAGTGCTTTCCATGTGCGTGGGAGTAATTCGGCTACGTCCCTGCCGTCACGTTGGTAATAAGGCAGCTTGCAGAGCACATCCACCATCCAGACTCTCGGGTCAACCCCTGCAGCCTTGCAGGTGCCTATCAGCGAGTACACAATGGCGGCTCTGTAGGCTGACGCGTCATTGCCGCAGAAAAGGTAGTTCTTCCTGCCTAGCGCAAGCGGACGGATTGCATTTTCGATGAGGTTATCCCAACATTTGGATAACCTCATTTATCACAACTTTAATATTATCCCAACTTTTCACATAATACCAATCTACAAAGCAACAGCATAATGCAGGAGTTGGGATAATAATTCGCTTCAGATGAAGCAGAAATAATCTTTGAGGTTCATGGCATTTGGTTGTTTCCATTTCTTGGGAGTGCCTTTCGATATCTCATCGTCCAATGTTGCTAGTGCACTAATCTGCTTCCCTCTTGTAATCTCCTGATAAATCATAGTTGTCTCAAGGCTTTCGTGGCCAAGCAATTTGCTAATCTCTACAATGTTTATTCCATCTTCGAGCCAGTGGCAGGCCTTTGCGTGTCTCCACTGATGACTGTGCAGGTCAGTGGGCACATCGGGATTGATTTTATGAGCTTTGGCAGCATAGTGCTTTAGACGTTTCCTAATGGCTTCTTGAGATAATTTGGCTTTCAATCCATGCCATGACGAGTAAAAGAGGTAGTCCTCAGGACCTGGATTCTCACCATGGAATACAGTAACGTACTTTCTAAGAGTCTCAACAAGACCTGACATAAGATACAAGGAGCGGATCTTGCTTCCTTTGCCGATTACTGTAACATATGGCTTCTCACCGTTCAAATGTAGCTGCCTGATTTTTATTGACAGTACTTCATCAATACGAGTTGCGGTTCCGTACTCAAACGACATGATTGTAATATCTCGAAGACCAATTTTTGTTGTCGGGTCTGGGGTTGCAAGAAGAGTCTTGACAGCCTCCTTAGACATTCCATGCACCTGCCCCTTCGATTCTTTCAGCCGTTTGACAGAATTCGATGCATCTATGTACAGAAACCGATACGCTTTGTTTCTCATACCGATATATCTCAGCAGACACTTGATGGCGGCCATACGATTGTTACATGTTCTGCCGCTACAGTTCCGATGGGTACGGAGCCATAGTAGCCAATCTGTAATGAAATTAGCGGAAAAGCATTCCGTTGTAAAGCCATTTGCTTTAATGCCTTTTGATTCAAGAAAAGATATATAGAGATTTACAGCCGTAGTGTACGCTCTTACCGTGTGCACACTGTTTGTCCGCAGGTTCGGCACGTAGGAGTTAATCCAGTCGTATGTGTATCTAGCTATCTCCTTAATATTTTCATCGATATTTTTCCTGCTCATAGTCCGGTAGATTAGGTAGTAGACTATTGAACGACTCCTCACAGCAGGATCGGATTTTTTCCGTAAGGTTCGGCGTGAGATTAAAATATCCGTAAGTACTTGACAAATCCCTGTGTCCCATCGACCTACTCAGGAAAAGCAGTTTCTGATGGATATCGTATCCAAGCCCCCTCCATTTGGTTACATTCTGTACGGCATAGTGACTGCGCAAGTCGTAGATATGGGCATGCTCATCACTTATTTTACACCACACCAGCCTAAAATGGTACGCAGCCCAGTGTGGTCTGTGTACATTGTCGTTCCTGTCAGGAAAGAAGTGTTTGCGGTTAGGCATCACTTCCGCCATCCTCTCGTCATATATGCGTAAAAGATTGGACATGCTAGGATGAAGCGCCACTCTGTGTTGATCCAAACCCTTTGAGTGGTTTATGTCTATAATTCCGTCATTCAGGTTAACATCAGACCTCTCTAGCCAGCGGGCCTCATTTGTCCTCATGCCTGTACTGTATAGAAGTCTGAAGTACACTGGCAATTCCAGTGCATTCAGACAGTTGACTTTCGTCTTCTGACATTTAACAGCCTTAATGACATGTGCATCGATGCCTTCAAAGATGGAAACAATCTCATTATAAGAAAATGCATGAGGAATATAAGTGCTCGGACAGTTGTTTGGCGCTGTAGGCGGAACAACATCCGACCAGCCCCTTCGGTTGGCATATCTGACAAAATTTACCACAACAGAGATACGGTATCGGCATGAATTCCCGTTTTCTGTCGGTCGCTCACGACACCAGTCAAGCATCTCGTTGCAAAGAGAATCCTTATCAGGAAACCTGCTCGCACAATAATTGTCAAAGAAATGAAGATTTTGCTCATAGGAACCGCTCCATCTTCTGTCCGCTTTTCTGTTAAGAATGAACTCCTCAAACTGTGGAGCCATTTTGGATTTAAAAGGCCTGCTCATAATATGAAGGCCTCCTCCGCCACAGGAAACAGATCGATACTAAGCGCACATTCTCGGAGATGTTCTATATCGGCATCCAGGTATGGATTGAGCGACATTGGGTCTTTGTGCCCAAGTATGGAACTGATGATGGGTGCTTCCGTATTGTTAGCAAGAAGTGATGTCGCAAGATGATGCCTAAAGATTCTCACCCCAGTTCTTCCGCCCTCCTTGCGCACACCCGCCTCATTGAACACTTTCTTGATGTGGTGCCAGAGATACGGGGACTGGATGAAAGGACGTCTGTTGCTAACAAGAATCTCCTCCTTCTTGCTTCTCGGACGCTGACAGGTTATATAGTCCCACAATGCGTTGCCGACAGATGTTGTAAGCGGTATCCGCAACTCCTCGCCTGTTTTGGATTGTATCATGTGTATGCTATCATTATTCCAGTCAATATTGTCGAGAATTAATGCTTTGATGTCAGTCCCACGCATTCCAGTATAGTAGGCAATAGCAACTATCGCCTTGGCCAATAAACTACAATTGGCATTGTCATCATGGATGACAGCTTTGAGTCTGGCAGACTCATCACTACGCAAATACTGATAGTTTCGTCGAGGCCGTGGCATCTTAGGTAACATGGTTATTACATCAGCCGCGGCTCCTCCAATCATACAGACTGCAGTCTTGAGTGCAGGCAGCACCTTGTCCACATAAGCACGACTTCGGATAGTTTTCTCGCCATCGAAGAAGAATGATAAGACATCTTTCTCACAGACATCTGCAATGTGGTGTTTATCCCTTGACTGAAGATGGAGCATGAAACGCGCCGCAGCACGACTTTCAACCTTTATGGTGTGATCACGTTTGCCCACGGCTTTGGCATCTACCTTGAACTGCTCAAGAATACTTTTAAATTCATCACTTAATAGGTCCGTGTCCTTAGGTTGCTTCATAAAACCAGTTGGCTCATCCCACTTTGGGTATTTCCCCATCATGTCAAATTTCCAAACTGCACCCAATGACGATTTGAATGTTTTGCGGGTACACTCATGGATATATCCGCATTTCTCTACTTCGAACCAATACAATTGCTCGTATGATTCAATTTCACAACTTGCACCATCGGTTAAAACCAGATTGACGCATCTCTTAATCCACTGCTTATGAGCCTTGCCATATCCGTTGTCGGCCAGATAAGTAAGCAGTTTTGGATAGTTACTTCTTAAATTACTTACGTCCATAAAATGAAATTAAAATTAAACGTGTGTAATTTACGAAATTATTATCCCAACTCCTGCATTATGCTGTTGCTTTGTAGATTGGTATTATGTGAAAAGTTGGGATAATATTAAAGTTGTGATAAATGAGGTTGTTATCTATGTTGATGCGCCCGTCGTTCACGTAGTTGGAGAGGCTTGGCAGATGGCCGTATGTGTATTTTATAGCCTTGCCCATCCTGCTCGTTGGCAGGACCTTGTCATAGCTGTCTATCAGCCACTTCTCAAACTCAAGTATTATGGGGTACGATATTTCCTTGCGTCTTTTCTGACGTTCATCAGCTGTCAGGCCCTCGTTGTCAGCGTCTGTTTCCACCTTGTACAGTTGGGCTATGGCACCTACGGCAGCGCTCGCCATGGCGTTATCCTCGTCAAGTGCCTCCACAAACTTCCTTCTGGCGTGAGCCCAGCAGCAGCACATGGTCAGCCCCTTCACGTTCTCATATCGTTCGTACACGGCGTAGCCGTCAGACTGCGCTATGCCGGTATACCCGCCAAGCAGAACCTTTGCCACGTCGGCGTCACGCCTGCCGCGGTCATAATAGAACATGACGTCGCCCGATATGCCGTCTCTGACACACCATTCATAACCCTTTCTAGTCTTGTGCTTCTCATCATCTAGCACCGGTATCACGCTTTCGTCTATCTGGATATATTCGCTCTGCAGGATTTGCCGTCGGAGTGTGTCATACAGTATCTTAAGTTTCTCCACCGCCGCCTCGTACCAGCCGCCCATCGTGGATGCGCTGATGCTTACTCCGTGCTCCTTGTACTGCTGTATCTGTCTGTAGAACGGCAGGTGGTACATAAACTTGCCTATTATGATGTCCGCCAGAACCGAGGCACCTGCCATTGACTTGCTTACCGGCATCAGAGGCATTGGCGCTATCATTATCTTTCTCTCTTCCGGCTGTTTGTCTTCAAGCTCTGATTTGAGGATGACCTTGTGGCGGATGGTCTTTGCCACGCACAGCTTCGCAGGTGTCAGCTCAAGTCTGGATGACTCCTCTGTCCCTATCTCCACGTAGTCCGATTTAAGTGCACCGTTCTCGTCTGTAGTCCCTTCAGGGTATATGTGGCGCTCTGTGACTGGAAGTCCCTCAAGGTTGAGGTCTCTGCGGGCAGGTTTCCCCTTGACCGTGATGGTCTTGGTTATGGTCCTCTCCTCCTTCTCTGTCTCCTGTTCCACGGACTTACGCTCCATTTCGGACATCTCCTCCTTTGTGAACAGGTTGAGCTGGTTAGGATCCACAGGAAGATGCTTCTCGCTCATCTGCCCGTAGACTCTCTTGCGAAGCCACGCAAGGGCGTCCATAAGGCTTGCAACTTTGGCTGAGAGACGCTTGTTCTCCTCCTCTAGTTTGCGCATCTTTGCTTCTTCCTGTTCTGTCATACCTTTCTGATTTGGTAGTGCAAAGATACTAAAAATCAGCTATTTAAACAAGCGTATTTGCAACTTTTTCATGATTTTTAAGCGTTTTTTCTTAGGCTTTTAAGCGTCTCAAGACGCTGTCTTCTGCTGCTCGGATTCTCTATTATTCCTTCAACTATAAGAACCAGGTCACGCCATTCAACACAGGTGGAGCTTCCGTCCGAGACCTTGGTCGGCCGGTTGAAGGTACCTGCATCCAGCACCTTTGAGTACAGCACCAGACCTCCCGATTCCCAGTGCAGCAGTTTCAGGCGGTTGCGTGACTTGTTCATGAAGATGTACACGTCACCGCTGTACGGGTCATGGCCCATTGCGTTCTTCACAAGCCCGCTCAGGGTGTTGAAGCTCTTGCGCATGTCAGCTGGCTGGTTGTACAGCATATAGCGCATGCTGTCATTAAGGCTGAACATTGGCGGCTGTCTTTATGATTGTCTGAAGATGGATGGCGTCAATCTCTCCCTGAACCCGTAGCATTGTCCCTTTGGCAAGGCGGATCTCTATGCTCAGGCGGTTTGTGGATTGCATTGCTGAGACTCAAGGCGGGCTGCAGGCACGTAAGTTCCGCCGTCTGTTATCTGGACAAACTCAGCCTTGCCCGCCTGCGGCTCTGAGGCGTAGCGTGACTTATACTCGTAGAACTTCCATGTTGGTACGCCCAGCTCCTTAAGGCGCTTGCTGTAGGATACTTTGTGCATCTGGCAGTATGTCACGATGCTTGTAACTTCTTCCTTTGTCATCATAACCTTTGTAGTGTTTTGTTATGACGCAAAGTTCTGTCTTTATCTTCAGCCTTGCAATACGTGGTTCACCGTATGCTTACGTATTATTTCAATTTTTGCAAATTGAATAAAATTGGATAATTGTTGAATGTTGTTCAAGCTGCGGTTGGATAAGGTATCCTTTTTTATGCTTTTCAAGTTGTCTGTCGCTATTATTACGTTAAAAATCAGATAGCTCATTTTGCAAATCACAAAATTTTATTGTAAGTTTGCGTTATAATTGCTGATACGTGTTTTATGGCAACTGCAAACAGAAAATACCCTATAGGCATCTACACTTTTGAGGAGATTGTAGGCAGTAATTATCTTTATGTAGATAAAACTGCTCACGTGTATAATATTACGCATGACTTCAAGTATGTTTTTCTTAGCCGTCCACGTAGGTTTGGAAAGAGTCTGCTTGTTGATACATTGCAGTGCTACTTTGAGGCCCGTAAGGAGTTGTTTGATGGACTGAATTTGGCACAGCTGGAGTCCGAGTGGGTGAAATACCCTGTGTTCAGGTTTGATATGAGCAGCCTCAAGAACAAGAACGTACAATATGTTGAGAGCGGTCTGGATACTCTGTTACTCAATTATGAGAAATCGTATGGCATAGACAATCCAAGAAAAACTTTTGGGGATAGATTACAGGTTCTAATTAATGCTGCTGTTGAACAGACAGGTCAGAAGGTGGTGCTTCTTATAGATGAGTATGATTCCCCTATGCTTGAAGTATTCCATGACAAGGAGAAACTATCTGAGGTACGAGATATATTGAAAAACTTCTATGGGCCTATAAAGATTTGTGATGCTCAGTTACGTTTTGGCTTTATAACCGGTATTACCAAGTTTAGCCAGATGGGCATATTCTCAGGCATAAACAACCTCAAGGATATTAGTATGCTTGATAACTACTCTGATATATGTGGTATATCAAAAGAAGAACTGCTAAATCAGTGTAAGCCTGATATAGAGACTATGGCAGATTCAATGCAGTACACGTTCTCGGATATGGCCAACAAACTTACAGAGTATTATGACGGCTACCATTTCTCAAAATGTTCTACAGATGTTTTTAACCCGTTCAGCTTGATTAACGCATTTAATGATAAGAGTTTGGAGTACTATTGGTTTAAGAGTGCTACGCCTACATTTCTGTTTGAGCAGATGAAGCATTATGGAACGGATTTTTCATTGCTTGAGGGGAAAAAAGTAGGCATAGAAGATTTTGATGTCTCCCCGGAAAATGCTACATCGGCGTTACCTTTGCTATATCAGTCAGGCTATCTTACGATTAAAGATTACGATGCTGAATATGAAGAATTTACACTTGGTTTTCCAAACAAGGAGGTTCGGGTTGGGTTCACTAAGAGTTTCCTCCCAACTGTTGCAAACATAGATGGCGCAGAGGTTAATAAGCGCATGGTTCGTATAACTAAGGCTTTTAATAACTGCGATGTGGATAGTGCAATGCAGGAAATTAAGAGTCTTGTGGCTGAAATCCCATATCATTATAAGAATACCACTGAGCCTAATTTCCAGACTATTATGTTCTTGATACTCACCCTGGTGGGGCAGCGTGTTAGGGTTGAGGTGGCTACTGCAGAGGGGCGTGCCGATGCCATAATTGAGACCAGCAACTATGTCTATGTTATTGAGTACAAAGTAAACCAATCTCCAGATGTTGCACTACAGCAGATTGAAGATAGAGGATATGCCACTCCATACCTTTCAGGTCCACGCAAACTTGTTAGGGTAGGAATGAACTTCTCTTCCAAACTCAGAGGCTTAGAGAGCTGGAAGGTGGTGTAGTATAGCACACGCTTGATGTATATTTTCAATTGTCAAACCTGCCATTGGATTTGTCAACACCAAATGATTGTGCATATCACCAGGGAAAACGTCACAGTCATCCAAAATAACATATCTGTCAACATCTTGGTGTTCCAACAAATGCTGCTGTATTTCCTCGGCTCTTGCATTCATTCCCAAATCAGGCGTCATATCCTCAATAGGTGGCAAATCAGCCTCTTGAAACACGTATCTGATATTGTTCCCTAACGTACGCCAACTTGATGACAACACGATCTTGCAGCCAGTTATAAATACAAGCTCCTTTAGGCACTGCATGTTGCCCAAATCCATAATGATATCAGATTGTTTTGAACGCCACACAGTATTCGGACACTTGTACATTGCAAGGTTATTTAAAACGCCGTCTATGTCTAAAAATAGTACATTCATTGTTATTTACAAATTGATATATCTTTCACTTATCCAAATCTTTCTCCACCTCCTATTACGCTCTATTCTCCAAAAAACAGAGTCTCCCTGTTCATATAACATGAGCATGTAAGATGGTTTTATCTGCTCAAGTTTAACAATGTCACCCTGGGCTATTAGATTGGAGAACCTTGTTCTTGCATAACGGCTTAACATGACGTCTGTACGTTGGTTGTTTAGAGAAAAGAAGCATCGAACAACAGTATTATCATAAATCTCAAGTTGGAGCTTTTGGCCAATTTTCTTTTCAAAATCGGATATCGTATATCGATATTTTATGGTCGCAGACTCTGTGGATGGTTTAACTCCGCATAACTGATTAAACCGTCTCTGCAGACGTTTCCATACTTTGTTATCAGAGCCCTTGACCATCTTAATGTATTGAAGCTTGCCTTGAATAACACTACGCATATTTGGCTTTTCTTTATAAGGGTTCTGCTTGGTGACATAATGGATCATGAACTTGATATAAGCCTCGGCCTCTCCGTATCTTTCCCATATATATAGCAAGTTGTCCAAGCTTCTCACATATTCGCGAGTAACGTTCACACGGTAGTTCACCACAAGTCCAGTGACTTCTTGTCTTTGGTCCTTGTTTTGAACACGAGTCTTCTTCTCGTTAATGGAGAAGTCTTGCTGAATAATTAATCGGTTAAGTTCTTTTATGAATTCACCATCTTTTTGGAAAACGTTACGGTTGCTACTAAAAGTAATGTCATCTGCGTATCTTGAATAGCGTAGATTAAACTTTTTTGCCAGTTTATGTAGTTTGTAATCAAGAGTTCTACAGACAATGTTCGTTAAAATAGGTGAACATGGTGAGCCCTGTGGAAGAACCCAACTATTTTCTCCATTAATCTTCATCTCAGTACAGCACAAACCTGCAATGGCATCGGCAACAGTATCGTTGAAGTTGAAAGGTGGATGTTTCAGTGTCGCCCATACTCTTGATTTGTTAATGCTCAGGAAAAAATCTGTCAGGTCCGTATTGAAGACATAGTTCATGCCTATGTGACGTTCAGCATTATCTACCACAGATTTTTCTGGTACAAACCCTGTTACATAGTCAGGAGCTTCATAAAAGGCCTGAAGAAGTCTGTTCGTATATGTGAGAAAGGATTTCAGTAGCTTTGTTGGCGCTGAAATGGTCCTTTCTCCGCCTGATTTTTTAGGGATGCTGAATGTCTTGTAACTATTCTTGTTACGTGCAGGATGAATGAAGTAATTGAGATGTGGCATTATGAAAGGATACCCAGTATCTTCTAACTCAGACATCTTGATTTCGTTCAAGAGTTTTAGCAGGTCGTATGTGTTTTTAATATCCTTTGCTGCCGCAATAATTGCTTCTTTAGTCATAGTAATGTTTTTCCTAAAAAGTCCTTGCACACCAGTGCTTGTTTTCTTTGTTTACGGACTCGTAGAGTTCGGGATATAGACTCTAATGTTCTATATCTCAATAATCCATAATAATGTGCGTAGCACATATTATGAAGAGAAAGGACTGTAAGTCATTGCTCTTCAAGGTAACGTTCAATGTACTTAATTATTCAATAAACAACTTCACTCTTGCCAGCTATTCACACCCCGTGTGTGTCTGTGGGTTCGTACCAAGTAATAACGCCACATGGTTCCTCGATATCATTTACAGAGTGGAATATGCGGCTTGATGTGTGGATTTCTACTATGATGTTGCAAGTTTGTAGTGTGGAAAATTTATTAAATATGCATCTCCTTTATCTGTTTGAGATAATCGTTTCACCAAATTGCAGGCCATCGTTTTGTAAATGTCTATTAGCCCGTTTTATTACTTTATTCAAGTTTCGCAAGTGAGCATTTGTTATTAAACGCCAAAATTTACCCTGACATTAACGCAATGGTAAATTTTGGCGTCTTGCAATAAGACTTCGTTAGTATGCTTATATGTTTGCAAATGAAACTTCGAAATCAAAATTTTCTGCCAGCTTCATCAATCGCTTCCGCCTGGGCTTCACCAATACTCTTTGAAGGAGAATAGTCCACACTTGCAGAACGAATCTCATTAGTTTCTGTGTTTCGAAGTGTGACCACAACATGTCCGTAGCTCTCATAACCTGGATCGTTTTGTGCAATTACATTTTCAACTATTATTGCCATAGCTATTTGTGCCAGTTATATCCCATCGGCCCATCGGTTTTTTAAAACGTTTTATACTCCTTTGCAAATTTAAGGCTGGAAGAGTATGTTTCATAGCCTTAAAATTGAATAATAGAAAAATAGTCTTGAATATTTTTCAACCATAACCTTTGTGAGGGTTGCTATACAGAGAATTGTGCAGGTAGAAATATTATCCATTAGACTTTTTACTCTTTGCCTCAAAAATCTTATTATACGGTTCAAATAGGTTTACGCCTATGGCAAGTGATATTCTTAGCAGAAGTTTGGTGTCAATGCTGCTTCTGCCAAAAATTTTGTTGATGTTGGCTCCAGAACAGCCTATAACTCTTGCAAGCTTTGCTTGGTTGATGCAACGCTCGTGAACTACTTCCTTTATGATCTCTCCAATTTGGACGTTGTAACCGTCAGTGCTTTTCTTTTCCATAGTAATAAATGTTTGTAGTAGGGCATTACTATGTTTCTGATGAGGGGATAAAAAAAGTGTGGGGCTTTTCTATCACGTTAACAGTAAGCCTATGAGAAACCTGCATGACCTATAGAAAGTGACCTCACATTGTGTTGATATGTCTTGTTCGTTTTTCAAATTTGCGTTGAAGTTACCTCAAAAATTATTGTCTATAATAATAAACGTCATTCTGAGTAGCGAATTTGAGATTCTTCGCTTCGCTCAGAATGACGTTGGAAATTATCTGTTCTAAGATTTAGTCTTTGAACTTGGCGCAGATGAACTCGCGGTTCAGGCGGGCTATGGCGCTAAGTGGAACGCACTTAGGACACTCTGCTGCGCAGGCTCCTGTATTAGTGCAGTTACCAAAACCAAGCTCATCCATCTTGCCGAGCATAGCCTTTACACGGGCGGCTGCTTCAACCTTGCCTTGTGGAAGAAGTGCGAGCTGGCTTACCTTGGCTGCTACGAACAGCATGGCTGAGCCGTTCTTGCAAGCTGCTGCGCAAGCACCGCAACCAATGCAAGATGCGTTGTCCATTGCCTCATCGGCGTCTTTCTTAGGAATAGGAATTGCGTTAGCGTCTGGCACACCACCTGTATTTACAGATACAAAACCACCTGCTTGTATAATCTTGTCGTAGGCACGACGGTCAACCATAAGGTCTTTTATTACAGGGAATGCGTTAGAACGCCATGGCTCAACTGTAATTGTGTCACCATCTTTGAAGCGACGCATGTGGAGCTGGCAGGTTGTAACGGCACCGTCAGGTCCGTGAGGATGTCCGTTAATGTATAGTGAGCACATACCGCAGATACCCTCACGGCAGTCATGATCAAATGCGATTGGCTCTTTTTTCTCAGAGATGAGCTGCTCGTTCAGAACGTCAAGCATCTCAAGGAAAGAGCTGTCGGTTGAAATGTTTTCAAGTTTATAGGTCTCAAAGTGTCCCTTTGCTTTAGGACCGGCCTGACGCCATACTTTAAGTGTTATATTTATTGTCTTATCCATGGTTGTTTAGTTCTTATAGTTTCTTGTTTTACGTTCTGTAAACTCATAATCAAGCGGCTCTTTGAGCATTACAGGCTCTTTGCCCTCGCCCATATACTTCCAGCATGATGCAAATGAGAATTTGTCATCCTGACGGAGCGCCTCGCCCTCAGGGGTCTGGTACTCTTCACGGAAGTGACCGCCGCAAGACTCTTCACGCATAAGAGCGTCACGAGCCATAAGCTGTCCAATCTCTATAAAGTCTGCAAGACGTATTGCTTTCTCAAGCTCAACGTTAAGGTCATCTGCCTTACCAGGAATGTAAACCTCTTTCCAGAAGAGCTCACGAATCTCATCAATCTTCTTGATTGCGGTTTCAAGACCGGCCTTTGTTCTGCCCATGCCCACAAACTCCCACATGATAAGACCAAGTTCCTTGTGGATAGAGTCAACTGAACGTGAGCCTTGGATTGACATAAGGCGTGCTATCTTGTCTTTGATAGCTTTCTCTGCCTCTTCAAATTCTGGAAGGTCTGTGCTCATGCGTGGAACTGTAATCTGGTCTGCAAGGTAGTTCTGGATTGTATATGGAAGTACAAAGTATCCATCTGCAAGACCCTGCATAAGAGCAGATGCACCAAGACGGTTTGCACCATGGTCTGAGAAGTTAGCCTCACCTATGCAGAACAGACCCTTGATAGATGTCATGAGTTCATAGTCAACCCAGATACCACCCATGGTGTAGTGAATGGCAGGGAATATCATCATAGGATCCTCGTATGGGTTCTCATCAACAATTTTCTCATACATCTGGAACAGGTTTCCGTACTTCTGGGCAACAACATCCTTGCCAAGACGCTTGATTGCATCGGAGAAGTCAAGGAATACAGCCAAACCTGTGGAGTTTACACCAAAACCGGCATCGCAGCGCTCTTTAGCGGCGCGTGATGCAACGTCACGTGGAACAAGGTTACCAAAAGCGGGGTAGCGGCGCTCCAAGTAGTAGTCACGGTCCTCTTCAGGAATGTCACGGCCTTTCAGCTTGCCAGCCTGCAGAGCCTTGGCGTCCTCAAGTTTCTTTGGAACCCAGATACGTCCGTCATTACGCAGAGACTCAGACATAAGAGTAAGCTTAGACTGGAATGCTCCGTGAACAGGGATACATGTTGGGTGAATCTGAGCGTAGCATGGGTTTGCAAAGTATGCACCCTTCTTATAAATCTGCATGGCTGCTGAACCGTTAGAAGCCATAGCGTTTGTAGAGAGGAAGAATGTGTTTCCGTAGCCGCCTGTGCCTATAACAACAGCGTGTGCAAAGAAACGCTCTATGCGGCCAGTTACAAGGTTACGTGCTATAATACCACGAGCTCTACCCTCAATGATTACTACATCAAGCATCTCATAGCGAGAGTACATCTTAACCTTGCCCTTGCCAATCTGACGGCTTAGTGCTGAGTAGGCTCCAAGCAGAAGCTGCTGGCCTGTCTGACCTTTAGCGTAGAAAGTACGTGATACCTGAGCACCGCCAAATGAGCGGTTGTCAAGAAGACCGCCGTACTCACGTGCAAAAGGAACACCCTGAGCCACACACTGGTCAATAATGTTATTTGAAACCTCTGCCAAACGGTAAACGTTGGCCTCACGAGCACGATAGTCACCGCCCTTGATTGTGTCATAGAAAAGACGATATACAGAGTCGCCGTCATTCTGATAGTTCTTGGCGGCGTTTATACCACCCTGTGCGGCAATGGAGTGTGCACGGCGTGGAGAATCCTGGATGCAGAAGTTAAGTACGTTAAAGCCCATTTCAGCCAGTGATGCAGCCGCAGATGCGCCCGCAAGACCGGTACCAACAACTATGATGTCAAGTTTACGCTTGTTGGCAGGGTTGACAAGTTTCTGGTGAGCCTTGTAATTACTCCATTTCTCTGCAAGAGGTCCTTCTGGAATCTTTGCGTCTATCTTCTCCTCTGATACTGCGCTTTGTACAGTTTTAGACGTCTCTTTTACAGCGTCGCTTACAGCTTGAACTGTCTCCTTAGCAGCCTCTGCAACATTCTCAATGACTTCAGTTACCTCTTTTACGGCGTCAACTATCTGTTTTGCCGTGTCTTTTATGTTTTTTGGATTAGCCATAATGTTGAATTTGTGAATTTTACGTTATTTGATTGTTAAGCGATACACATACCTGCCACTGCATAATAAACAAGCACTGCGGCAAACATGAGAACTATAAGTGTGGCAACTATGTTGCTGATGCATTTGATGCGTGGAAGCCAGATATTGTTGCTCCAGCCAAATGTCTGCATTGCGCTCCAGATGCCGTGTGTAAGGTGGAACCAGAGGGCGCACAGCCACAGAGCGTAAGGAACTACAAAATACCACTTTGAGAATGTGTATTTTATTAGCTCAATACCGCTTGCAGGCTCGCCACCAAGAACCTCTACAAGCTGCATCTTAGCCCAGAAGTTGGCAAGGTGGAGGCAGAGGCCGCCAAGGATAATGAAACCAAGCACAAGCATGTTCATTGATGACCACTCCACACCTTCAGATTTTGATGATACGGCGTAGCGCTCCTTGCCACGTGCACGGTAGTTGATTATTGACAGAATAAAGGCATATACAATATGCACTACTGCCAAAAAAGCAATGCCCAGTGTACCCACAAGTGCGTACCAGTTGGCACCTAAAAACTCACAAATCGCATTGTAACCATCCTCAGAAATGATTGCAACAAGATTCATAGATGCGTGAAAGAGCAGAAAAAGAGCAAGTGCGGTACCAGTGATACTCATCACAAACTTTCTTCCCACAGAAGAGTTAAATAACCACATAAGATTTTGTTGTTTAGTTAAATATGAATAAATGAATTGAATTTGCCATCAATTTTGCAAAGTTAATGAATTTAGCGGTTTTTGCAAAATAATTTGTAACCAAATAATTTGGCTCTTTATAAGATTCTTCGCTTTGCTCTGAATGACGAGGTGTGTGAACTATGGAAGTGATAATGATGAGGAGAGGTTATTTGGATGAAACCATCTGATAGAGCTGTCACGGGAAAACCATGTGAGCTGTTTCTTGGCGTAGCGGCGTGTGTTGCGCTTGATTTGCTCCACAGCTTCATCAAATGTTATACTTCCGTCAAAGTATGCAAACATCTCTTTGAACCCCACGGTGTTAAGCGAGTTTAGGTGGCGTAGGTGATACACTGAGCGTGCTTCAGCTTCCAGACCGTCTGCAATCATCTGGTCCACACGGCGGTTTATGTTCTCGTATAATTCCTCACGCTCACGGTTAAGGCCTATCTTTATGATGCTGAAAGGGCGCTCTTTTTTGCTTTGAGTAAGAATTGAGGAGTAAGGCTTGCCGGCAAAAAGGGAGACCTCCACAGCGTGCATGACCCGTTTGGGGTTTTTAAGATCTACACGGTCATACCACTCAGGGTCAAGTAGGCGGAGCATTGAAGTTATTTTGTCAAGCCCTTGGGTCTTGTAAAGTTCTGTTACGTAGCTGCGTGTCTCTTCATCCACTCGCGGCACATCATCAAGCCCCTGGCACACTGCGTCAATATACATCATGGAGCCGCCCACAAGCAGGGCGTTATCACCGTGGCGGAATTGCTCCTCTATAACTTGCAGTGCGTCTAACTCATACTGGCCTGCGCTGTAGTATTCATCAAGCTCTTTGGTGGCTATAAAGTAGTGTTTCACCTCTGAAAGCTGCTCCGGGGTGGGGGCTGCCGTGCCAATAGGAATACCCCTGTAGATCTGCCTTGAGTCAGCAGAAATAACAGGGGTATCAAGTTTTTTCGCCATACTGATGGAGAGTGCGGTCTTGCCCACACCTGTAGGTCCTAACAGTACGTACAGGGTTTTCACAGCAGATTGGAATTATCTAAAATCTTCGTTGTCAAAGTTGAGGTCTCCAAAACCCTCAGAGTCAAGCTCGTCTATGTCAAACTCCTCATCGCCGTAGAAGTTCTCGTCAATAAGATCATCCTTGCCACCCTTGACGTTCTTTGTAAGGTCAGAGAAATCCTCTATCATATACTGCTCTGGCGGAACGCCAACCTTGGCTGTGCATTTTGGCTTTTTAAGGTCCTCACCAGGCACTATATCTTTGAGCTCAATGTAGAAAGAACGGTCTGTTATGTTGTCAAACACGTAGATTAACTTCTGTCCTTCATCGCTTATAAGCTCGCTGAGCACAGTGCTGTCCATTGTGTATGAATCCACGTCCATGCTTGTCTCCATCTCAAACAGCGATATCTCCTGTTCCTTCTCCCAGTCATCATTGCAGAGGAAGAATGTGGTTATTCCGTCTTTTGTATACTTTACGGAATCTAAGATTGCATTGTGGAGGTCAATGAACTTGGCCTCTGAGTCAATTGAAATTTCTCTCATGAAGTCATCAACTTCATTTGATATAAGGACGAACTTGTAAACCATAATGCGTAGGTTTTAGTTTTTAAACATTCTGTTAAGCTCCTCAATGCTTGAGCGGAAAGACTTGTCAGTGTCAATAAGATCCTGAACGGTCTTGCATGCGTGCAGCACTGTGGCGTGATTACGCTTGCCAATGGTGGTGCCTATGGTTGTAAGTGAATCTTTGGTCTTGATTTTTGCAAAGTACATGGCCACCTGACGTGCTTGCACAATCTCACGCTTTCTGCTGTCAGAGAGCAGGCTCTCAAGTGAAACTCCGTAGAAGTCACAAACCTTGTCACGTATTTCAGCCACGGTTAGGTTCTTCTGTGATGAAGCCACAATGTTGCTTATAACCTTCTTTGCCAGCTCAATGTTAATGCTGCGCTGGTTCATTGTAGACTGCGCCACGATGGAGATTATTGTGCCTTCAAGGTCACGGATGCTGCCTGTTACATTCTCTGCAATGTAGTTTATGACATTGTCAGAGATCTTGAGGCCGTCCTTCTCAATGTTTGCTTTGAGAATGGCCTTGCGCGTGTCAAAGTCAGGAAGCTCAATCTCTGCGCTCAGACCGCATTTGAAGCGGGTTAGCAGGCGGTCTTCCATGCCGTCAAGCTCAGCTGGTTTTTTGTCACAGGTGAATACAAGCTGCTTGCCAGTCTGCTGCAGATGGTTGAATATCTGGAAGAATATGTTCTGCGTCTGTTTCTTGTTGCCCTCTCCAAACTCCTGAATGTCATCCACTATAAGTACATCAAGTGACTGATAGTAGTTAATGAAGTCATTCACCTGGTTTGTGCGGGCAGCCTCAGTGTACTGCAACTGGAAGAGGCTTGATGATATGAAGAGCACTCTCTTCTGAGGGTGCAGCTCAAGCACCTTGAGACCAATGGCGTTTGCAATGTGTGTTTTTCCCACTCCTGATTTGCCGTAGATGAAAAGCGGGTTGAATATGTTCTTGCCCGGCTGGCTGGCAATGTTTATGCCTGCTGTGCGTGCCAGTTTGTTGCAGTCTCCCTCAATGAATGTAGAGAAGCTGTAACGCTGGTTCAGATTACTAGCAAAAGAGTTTGATGTGGTTTTGGCGTCACTCGGTCTGTTTGTGCCGGAAACATCTGTGTAGCCGTTCTTTTTGTTCTCTTTATCTACTGCGTAACGATACACAAGCCTTGTCTTATCCCCAAACACCTTGTTGAGGGTTAGGTTGATAAGATTGGCAAAATTCTGCTCAAGCAACTCTTGAAAGAAAGCAGAAGGAATCTCTAATGTGAGAGTATTCTCAGTGTATTTTAGTGGTTTGATTGGCTCAAACCAGGTATTAAATGCCTGTTCATCAATATTGTCTTTAATGATGGTCAGGCATTGGTCCCACTGTTGTGTAATTTCGGCACTCATTACGTTTAAGTTTTTTTTAGTATTCGATTTCGTTCGGTTTTGGACTTGCAAATTTGAAACGAATTTTTTGAAAAAAAAAACCTTTTTTTATTTGGATTTTTGAAAAATGGTGTAATGTTATGGGTTTTAGTCACTTATTGTAAATCGCTGATTTTTAGCGGTTTATTTTTACGCAACAGTTGAAATTGTTGAACTTCACTAATTTATAGCGAGTATGTTAAATTTTATAAAATCTTAAAAAAATCGGGGAACTTGTTCGTTTTCAGCAAATTCCCCGATATGTTAAAAAAGTGTTAATTTTTTTATTTTTTTTGTTCGTCAGTCTTTTTTTCCTTGGAACCGAAAACAGAGAAGTGAACATAGCGTTTAGGATTCTGTTTCAAATCAACAACCAGAGCATTGCCGTTAATGAGTATGGAATCCACATCATTATATAGCTTGCGGTCGTTCAACAGCAGTCCTAACGTATTGTCAGTGCTGTTTAGCTTGGCTGTGGCCATCTTTATGTTGGCAACTGTGGCGTCAAGTTCGGCGAAGGTCTTCTTCAGGTCTGCGTCACTGACATCGGCGGCCACCTTGTCAAGTTTAGCCACCATGCTGTTAGCGTTAGACATAAAAGGCTTGATATCGCTGTCCATCATGATGTCAAGCTTGCGTGAGGCGTCTTTCAGGCTCTTAACCGCATCATCGGCGTTGGCCAGAATGTTCTCCACGTGTTCGCTCTCAATAACTTTTTTAAGAGCCTGGATGGTGGAGTCTATAGTAGGTATCATCTCTTTTATAGGCGGAATCAGAGACTCCATGGCCTGTGCCAGCATACCGCCGGTTATTGTGCCCTCTATAGTGTCACCCTTCTGACAAATCTCCGAGCTCTTGCCAAGGCGGAGCTGGATGGCCTTGTCACCTAACATTCCGGTTTCATATACCTCCGCAATAGTTCCTTTTGGCACCACAAGTTTGCGGTCTACTGTCAGCTCAAGGGTTATTGGGGCCTCTTTTGTATAGTCAAATACAATGTCGCTCACATGACCGACCTGGTAGCCGTTTATAAGCACGTGGCTCGTCTTCACAATGCCGTCAACTCTGTCATACTGTACATAGAGTGTGGTGTTAGGCGTAAAGATGTTTATGCCCTTCAGAAAGTTGATACCAAAGTAAAGCACGGCGATGGCAATAACCACTATTATGCCAATCTTGGTCTCGTTGTTAAGGAATTTTTTCTTCTGTTCTGCCATAGCGGTATGTTATTTGTTTTTAAGCGAAGCTGTTACGTTAACTCTCTTGCCGTCTTTGTATGCCACAATGAAGGCTCCTGAGAATGTGTTTCCAAGTTTGCTCTTAAGGGCGGCCACCTCATCATAGTTTGTAGACGAGCCTATGAAATATTTGTAGCCCACGTTCTCCTTTAGCTCCTCCACGTCTTTACGCCCTTTGAATATAGGGTCATTAAGAGACCTTTTCTTGGAAGATACAAGAATCTGGAGTTTATATACGGTTCCAGTTGTGTCTGCTTTTGGGGCTGGTTTGGCCTCCTCTGCAGGTTTCTGGGTCTCTGCAGGTTTCTGGACCTCTGCAGGAGTCTCCGCAGCAGGGGCCGCCTTCGCAGTGTCAGCAGGGGCCGGGGTTACGGTTTCAGCTTGGCTCTCTTTAAGAATAGCCTTGCCTCCCTTCTTCTCAAGGTCATGTATGTAAGATATTATACCACGATATATAGCCTCTGCGTTGGCAATCTGCTTATCCTCGTTGTTAAGGGCCTTCTCCTCCTCCTTGTTTGAGATAAAGCCGAGCTCAATAAGGATTGAAGGCATTGATGTGGCCCTCAATACAAGGAATCCGGCCTGGCGCACGCTTCTGTCATAGCGTCCGCTGCTCTCCACAAGCTCCTTCTGGATGAAGTCTGCACAGGCAATGCTGCGCTGGCTATACTGGTCCTTCATGAATTCAAACATTATATAGGAGTCTGTGCTGTTAGGGTCAAATCCCTGGTATTTGCTCTCGTGGTCCTCCTCCATAAGAATTACGGAGTTCTCAAGCATTGCCACCTCCATGTTCTCCTTGGAACGTGAGGCACCAAGGGTGAATACCTCTATTCCGTTGGCGCTCTTGTTTTTAGAGGAGTTTGTGTGTATTGACACAAAAAGGTCCGCCTTGTTTCTGTTTGCTATGCGGGCACGTTCGTTGAGTTCCACAAACACATCCTTGTCACGTGTGTATATAACCTTCACCTCCGGGTTACGCTCCTTGATAATGTCACCGAGCAGGATGGCGTGGCGCAGGTTTATGTTCTTCTCCTTTGAGAATGAGCCTACGGCTCCGGCGTCATGGGCTCCGTGGCCGGCGTCAATAACTATTGTGAATGCATGTGAGCTTACTGCCAATGCGCATGCGGCAAGCAGTGTGAGTATGTGTTTAGATGACATGACTGTTAAAAATGTGTTTCTAATTAAACTGCAAAGTTAAATTTTTTTCTCAAAATACGCAATATGTCTCTTTTTTATGTACGGGCGATGTGTAAATTTACTATAAATAGACGGAATAAAGGTATAATTTGTTTAACTTTGTTGCTTTTTAGGGCTGTAACTTTCAACTCTCAATTTTTAACTTTCAACTGAAGAGGTATATCTCCATATTGCTCATCACCCTTTTCTTTGCATCGCCGTGCTTTGCAAAGAAAAAGAAGAAGTCTGACTCTCAGGCCATAACTACTGACGTGGTGTACTCCGCCAAGGACTCTGTGGTTATGGTGGGAACCAAGACTGCGGAGCTGTATGGTGAGGCCAAGGTGACTTACGGCAATATAGAGCTGAACGCTGCGTTCATACGCTTGCAGCTTGACAGTAGCACTGTGTACGCCACAGGTATTACAGACTCCACTGGTGTTATGACCGGCAAACCTAAGTTCAAGGAGGGGGGCGAGGAGTATGAGGCTACTGAGATGCGCTACAACTTCAAGTCAAGGAAGGGTTTGATTAAGGGAACGGTGACCAAGCAGGGAGAGGGATACATAACCGCAAGCCAGACAAAGAGGGTGGAGGATGATGTCTACTGTCTCAAGAACGGTAAGTACACCACTTGTGACCATCATGACCATCCGCACTTTTATCTTGCTCTCACAAAGGCCAAGATGAAGCAGGGTAAGTACATTGTTTCAGGCCCGGCCTATATGGTGGTGGAGGATGTGCCGCTACCGCTGGCTATCCCGTTTGGCTATTTCCCTATAAATCAGAAGTATTCGTCGGGCCTGCTTATGCCTACGTTTGGTGATGAGTCTTCAAGAGGTTTCTTTGCCAAAGGTTTTGGATACTATTTTGCCATAAATGACTATGTGGATCTGGCCTTGACCGCCGATATCTATACAAAGGGTTCATGGTCTATTACTGCGGCTTCTGTATACAAGTGGCGCTATCATTTCAACGGCTCTTTCAATCTGAGTTTTCTGCAGAATGTATCTGGTGAACCTTACACTAAGGATTATGTCCGCTCAAATGACTTCCGCCTGTTGTGGTCACACACTCAGGATCCTAAGATGTCACCTTTCACTCAATTCTCTGCAAGTGTGAACTTTTCCACATCGAGTTATGAAAAGAATAATGTGGACAGCTATTATAATCCGGCCCTTATTTCCCAGAACACTAAGAGCAGTACTGTGTCTGTGGTGCAGACTTTCCCTAACAGCCCGTTCACTCTCACGGTGAGCGCCTCTGTTACACAGCGTACAAGTGACTCCACCATAAATCTTAACCTGCCGCAGGTTACGTTTAGTATGAGCCGTGTATATCCTTTCAAGCGCAAGAAGCCTGTGGGCAAGGAGAAGTGGTATGAGAAGATTTCAATATCCTACACCATGAATATGACAAACGGTGTTGTATGCAAGGAGAAGGATTTTACGCACACTAACTTCTTGCGTGACTGGAATAACGGTATAAAGCATGAGGTGCCTATCATCGCATCTTTTACCATAGCTAAATATTTGAATCTGAATATAAACCTAAATAACTCCCTAAAGTGGTACTTTAGGCGTGTGGACCAGCACTGGGAGGGGGATGCGTCTGGTGCGGCGGTGGCTGACACCACATTCGGATTCTATAATGTTTATGCCATGTCTGCAACGGTGGGCCTGCAGACCCAGTTGTTCGGCTTCTTTACGCCTAAGGTGAAGAAGGGGAAGAACGCACCTGTGTTCCGCCATAAGATTGTGCCTAACGTGTCATTCAGTGTGTCACCTGACTATGGGGCTGACATGTGGAAATACTGGGGCAGCTATGAGCGCCCTGTTGCCGGAGGCGGGACCAGCACGGTCTATTATGACCGATATGCCGGAGGTGTATATGGCGGTTCTCCTTCAAGAGGGGCCACTGGTTCAATATCTTTCTCTGTGGCAAACAACCTTGAGATGAAGTACTGGTCAAGGCGTGACACCACAGGCAAGGCCAAGAAGATTACTCTTATTGACAATTTGTCGTTTGGCTCCGCCTATAACCTTTTTGCGGACTCCCTTAACTGGTCAAACATTAACGTGAACCTGCGTCTGAAGTTCTTTAACAAGTTCTCAATGAATATTGACTTTGTGTTTGACCCGTATACATACCAGCTTAATGAATACGGTTCTGTTACAAGGGTTAATGTGAGCCAGCTTAAGAAGAACCATGTGCTTGGCCGCCTTATGAGTACTGGTACGTCATTTGGTTATACTTTCAATAATGACACTTTCAAAAAGAAGAAAGACAAGGATAAGGACGCCGATAAGAAAAATGACGCTCCTGGCGGTGACGGGGAAAAACCTAAGGAGGGGTCTGAGCTTGAGGAGAATATAGCATCGGTGGACCCGCTTTCAACACCTACGGAACGTCAGCTTAAGCGTGAACGCTGGAAAAAGGCTGACGCAGACTACCAGAAGTTCAATATCCCTTGGTCTTTGAACCTCAACTACAGTATCAGGTACGCCTACTCCACATTTAACTATGACATTATGGAGTATGACCGTAAGCTCACCCATAACTTGAGCATTTCAGGTAGCATAGACTTTACTAAAACGTGGCACTTCAGTATCTCCACATATTATGATATAACAAACAACAAGTGGAGCTATATGAACTGCACCATATCCAAGGACCTGCACTGCTGGCAGATGTCATGCAGTTTTGTGCCTATTGGAACTTATACAACGTATAACTTCATGATTGGTGTTAAGTCAAGCCTTCTTCAGGATTTGAAGTACACCAAGCAGAGCGATACGTCTGAGAGAATTAACTGGTACTAAAAATATATTATGAAAAGTTATTATTTTGCAGTGACCTACGATTTGAAGGTAGGTGAGGAACAGGAACTTATGGAACAGGCCACGGTAGAGCGCCCTCTATGTTTCTACAGCGGTCTGGGTATGATGCTTGACAAGTTTGAGGCTCAGCTCATGCCTCTTGACGTGTGTGACAACTTTGACTTTGTGATTCCGTGTGCTGACGCTTACGGGGAGTATGATGACGAGGGTGTGATAGACCTTCCAAAGAGCACATTTGAGGTTGACGGCAAGGTGGATGAGCGCATACTGTTTGAAGGTAACGTGATTCCGCTTATGGATGCTGACGGCAACCGTATTAACGCATCAGTGGTAAAGGTGGGTAAGGACACTGTTACTGTGGATTTGAATCACCCGCTTGCAGGTGAGGACCTTCATTTTATAGGTAAGGTTATAGTCAAGCGTGAGGCCACCGATGATGAGATAGCAAACCTTCTTGCCAAGCACTCATGCGGAGGCTGTGGAGGTTGCCACGGCGATGGATGTGATGGTTGTCAGGGTGACGGCTGTCAAGGTGGCGGTTGTGACGGCTGCTCTAACAGTTGACGCTCTCAACCACGAGCAGGCGGGACATCTTGTCTCTTGTTATGGATATGCGGCATGTTGAAGTGTTTACCTGCTTGCCACGCTCCATTGTCAGCAGCTTTGGTATCTCTCGTGGATGAAGACCGTAGTGCTTTAGAATTTCATAGAGTAGGGTGGCTGGCTCTACAAACTCAGTCACCTTATTTAAATTAATGTATAGAGTGTTCTCTTTTTTTGTGAGCACTCTCTCTTTTTCTCTATTTATAGAGTCCTGATAAATGGCGTTTACGGCAGTGAAGTTCTCAATGTTTGCCGCCATGGTATCGCAGAATCCAGGCTTGATTTTCTGAAACTCAGGGATTATTATATTACGTATCTTGTTACGGTTATAGTGGGTCTCAAGGTTTGTGGAGTCTGTCACGTAACTGA
>ONBO01000041.1 GCA_900316125.1 uncultured Bacteroidales bacterium
AAGCTGGATGATTTCCGTCTGCCGTCATGCGGCAAGGTGGCTGTGGTGGTTGGAAACGAGATTCGTGGCGTGCAGCAGGAGGTTGTGGACGCTTGCAGCGGCTGCATCGAGATACCTCAGTACGGTACAAAGCATTCGCTCAACGTCAGTGTTGCGGCGGGAATTGTTATTTATCAAATTGTTGCAAATTTTGATTTATGAAAATAAATGTAATTAAAGTCGGTGGAAAGATTGTGGAGGAGCCTGAGTCTCTGCGCAGTCTGCTTGAGAGTTTTTCAAAGATAGAGGGCGCCAAGGCGCTGGTTCACGGAGGCGGACGCTCCGCCACACGTATAGCCACGCTTTTAGGCATAGAGAGCAAGATGGTTGACGGTCGCCGCATAACAGACGCAGAGACGCTGAAGGTGGTTACCATGGTGTACGGTGGTCTTGTAAACAAGAACATAGTGTCAAATCTGCAGATGCTTGGCATAAACGCCCTTGGTCTCACTGGTGCAGACATGGGGGTCATAAAGAGTGACAAGCGCCCTGTAAAGGAGGTTGACTACGGTTTTGTGGGGGATGTGAAGAGTGTTGACGGTGCCCGCCTTGCAAACCTTATTGAGTCAGGGGTGGTGCCTGTGATGGCTCCGCTAAGCTTCAGCCCTGAGTACGGCCTGCTTAACACAAATGCAGACACTATTGCGGCTGAGACGGCTAAGTCTCTTGTTCCGTACTACGATGTCACCCTTACATTCTGTTTTGAGAAGAAGGGAGTGCTTATGAATGAGGCGGACGATGACAGTGTAATACCAGTGATTACCCGTGAACTCTATGCTAAATATAAAGCTGCCGGTATAATAACCGGAGGCATGATACCAAAGCTTGACAATGCCTTTGATGCAATAGACCGTGGGGTAAAGAGAGTTGTAATAACTCGTGCAGACCAGCTGAATGCTGGAACTGAAATAATTGATAAATGATAGAGCTTCTTAAAAAATTAATATCCATTCCATCGGTGAGCCGTGATGAGGCAGCCAAGGCTGATTATCTGTGGAGATATTTCACTGAGAGGGGGTGCATAACCCGCCGCAGTGGCAATAATATCTGGTGCGAGGCCAAGCCGTATGACAGCAGCAAACCCGTCATACTGCTCAACTCCCACATAGACACTGTAAAACCAGTGGCGTCATGGACACGTGATCCGTATAATGTAGAGGAGATTGACGGCCGCATATACGGTTTAGGTAGCAATGATGATCTTGGCGGTGCCGTGGCTCTGACTCATACATTCTTTGATCTCAAAGATACAGAGCAGCCGTATAACCTGATATTGGCACTTACTGCAGAGGAGGAGGTGTCAGGCAAAGGTGGAATAGAGAGCATATTGCCGTTACTCCCCAAGATAGACCTTGCAATAGTGGGAGAGCCTACGTCGCTCCAGATGGCTGTGGCGGAGAAGGGGCTTATGGTGCTTGACTGTGTCAGCGCAGGCAAGAGCGGTCACGCAGCCAGGAATGAGGGCGTGAACGCCATATATGAGGCTCTGCCTGATATTGAGTGGTTCCGTGACTACAGCTTCCCTAAGAAGTCTGAATGGCTCGGCGATGTCAAGATGCAGGTTACAATTGTTAACTCCGGCACGCAGCACAATGTGGTGCCAGACAAGTGCGCCTTTACTGTGGATGTCAGGCTTACAGAGCAGTACACACATGAAGAGGTGCTAAGCATAATAAGAGATAATGTAAAGTGTAGTGTAACACCGCGCTCCACAAGGCTGAAGCCGTCAGGTATTTCACTTGACCACCCTGTAGTGTGCAGGTTCAAGGCCATGGGAGGGGAGCTCTTTGGCTCGTCAACCATGTCAGACCAGGCGCTGATGCCGTTCCCATCAGTTAAATTAGGCCCGGGAGACTCATCACGCTCACATACCGCTGATGAGTATATTCTCCGTAGTGAGGTTGAGGAGGCGAAGCGGACATATTTGCAGTTGCTTGATAAGTTATGTTAGAGATAGAGCGTAAATACCTGGTGAACGAAAAGTGGCGCGCCCCTGAGAGCGGCGGCAAATATTACCGTCAGGGTTATCTGGCTGAGAGCGGCGCCACCACAAGGGTACGCATTATTAGCGATAAAGACGGCATCGGCGATAAGCACGCCTATCTCACTATAAAGGGTAAGACCATAGGCATTACACGTGCTGAATTTGAATATGAGATTCCTGTGGATGACGCAGAGCAGATGTTGAAGATGAGTCTCTATCCGCCAATAGAGAAGATACGCTATAAGGTTAACATCGGCGGAAAGATTTGGGAGGTTGACGAGTTCCTTGGCATTCATAAGGGGTTGATTGTGGCGGAGATAGAGTTAAATGAAGAGAATGAGCAGTTTGAAATGCCGGAGTGGGTTGGGAAGGACGTATCTATGGACAGACGGTATTCCAACGCCTCACTTTCACGGAACGGTAAAATAATTATCAGTTAAGAATATTCATTATCCATTATCCATTAACATGAAGTACCCTGAAAAGTTTGACAACATTCGTAGGTTCTATGATGAAGAGGTTGCGCAGATGCTTCCTCAGATTAGGAAAATGCCTGAGATAGGCGGAATTCTGGAGACAGTGCTCGGCAAGGATTATGCTGAGTATCTGCTGCGTAATCTTGGCCCGGTGAACACAATTGATGACTTCCAGCGTGAGGTTATAGGTGTGCTTGTTACCGCCATAGAGCATAAGACCTGCAAGGATGTCCAGCTTATAGGTACTGAGAACTATGACCTGGAGCGTGGAAACATCTTTGTGTCAAACCACAGGGATATAGTGCTTGATTCAGCTTTCCTGAATTCACATCTGTTCTATAAGGGGCTGCCAACCACGCAGATAGCCATAGGCAACAATCTGCTTGCATATCCTTGGATAACAGCCGCCGTCAGAATGAACAAGGCGTTTGTGGTAAAGCGTGACGGTTCCGTAAAAGAGCAGTTTATCATATCAAAAGAGCTTTCAGAGTATATAAGAATGGTGCGCACAGAGTTCCATGAGTCAGTCTGGATTGCCCAGCGTGAAGGTCGTGCAAAAGACTCTGATGACCGCACCGCACCAGCCATAGTCAAGATGTTCACAATGTCTGGAGAGCGTGACATGGCCGCCTCATTTGAGGCGTTGAACGTTACCCCGCTCTCAATTAACTATGAGTTTGACCCGTGTGACTACCTGAAGGCGCGTGAGTTCCAGCTGAAGCGTGACGACCCTGGTTACAAGAAGAGCCAGCAGGAGGACATACTCAATATGCAGACCGGCATCATGGGCTATAAGGGCAGAGTTGTATTTGTAATAGGTACGCCGATGCGTAATGTAAGCGCTGTTACAGGCGACGCTCCAAGAAATGAGCAGGCTGCGCTTATAGCGGAGGCACTTGACCGTGAGATACACCGTGGCTATCACCTATTCCCCATAAACTATGTGGCAGCGGATATGCTTGAAGGCGGGAACCGCTTTGCAGAGCACTATACAGCCAAGGATGTGGCGGCAGTGGAGAAATATCTCCAGTCACGCCTTGACCTCATTGACATACCAGGCAAGGATGAAGCCTTCCTCCGCGGCAAGATGCTTCAGATGTACGGCAACCCAACCTTAAATAAGGAACGTGCCAATAAATGCTGAAAGGGTTCAAAAGATATCTGGTGCTTGAGAAAAGCTACTCCCCAAACACAATAGAGGCGTATGTGCGTGATGTGGAGAAGATGTTGGAGTTCTTTGATGAGGCGGGAGTGGATTACAAGAGCCCAAAGCTGGAGGATTTTACAAACTTTCTTGTAGAGATTAGCTCCATGGGCATAGCCGTCAGGAGCCAGGCAAGAATAATATCGGGGATAAAACAGTTCTATAAGTATCTGGTGGTGGAGGATATATTGAAAGACAGCCCGGCAGAACTTGTAGAGGCCCCAAAGATTGGGCGGCACCTGCCCAGCGTGCTTAGTGTGGAGGAAATTGACGCTATAAAAGGTGCGATAGATTTGAGCAAGCCGGAGGGGCACCGTAACAGGGCCATAATAGAGACCATGTACAGTTGCGGGCTTCGTGTGAGCGAGCTTGTGAATCTTAAAATGAGCAATGTGTTCTTTGATGAGAAGTATGTGAGAGTGGAAGGCAAGGGTAGCAAGCAGCGTCTGGTGCCTATATCAGACACCGCCATCCGTGACATAAACAACTATCTGCCGTGGCGCAGAGGTCTTGAGATAAAGCCGGGGAATAGTGATTATCTGTTTCTTAACCGACGAGGCTCAAAACTTACACGTCAGATGGTGTTTATTATGATAAAGAAGTTTGCTGAGGAGGCTGGTGTAAAGACGGAGCTGAGCCCGCACACGCTGAGACACTCATTCGCCACTCACCTGCTTGAGGGAGGGGCAAACCTGAGAGCCATACAGCAGATGCTTGGGCATGAGAGCATCCTTACAACAGAGATATACACTCACATAAGCATGGACAGTTTAAGAAACGCCATCAGTGAGTTTCACCCGAGAGGAAAAAAATTATAATTTACAATAGATTATGGAAATATTTGAACAACTGGCTGCAAAAGCCAAGGCAAACAAGAAACGTATTGTTTTGCCTGAATCACTTGAAGTACGCACATTGGAGGCTGCATCAAGAGTGCTTGGAGAGGGATTGGCGGATATAGTTCTGCTGGGTAACAAAGATGAGATTATGGCCAAGGCCGCTGAAATGGGTCTTAAGAATATAGAGAAGGCCACCATATTTGACGTTAACACAGACGCCAAGGCTCAACAGTATGTAGACCTGCTCTACGGTCTGCGTAAGAATAAAGGTATGACAGAGGAAGAGGCTAAGAAGCTGGTTTACGGCAATCCTCTCTATCTTGCATCCCTTATGGTTAAGAACGGCGATGCGGACGGCGAGGTGGCTGGCGCCATGAACGCCACAAGCAACGTGTTGCGTCCTGCTCTCCAGATTATTAAGATGAAAAAGGGTATAAGCGTGGTATCTGGCGCATTCCTTATGATAATACCTAAACCTGAGTATGGTAACAACGGTATGTTCATATTTGCAGACTGTGCAGTGACACCAGACCCTACAGCAGAGCAGCTTGCAGAAATAGCGGTAGTCAGCGCATCCACTGCTAAAGTTCTTGGTGGATATGAGCCAAAGGTGGCTATGCTGAGTTTCTCAACCAAAGGCAGCGCCAAGCATGACTGTGTAGAGAAGGTTCAGACCGCCACACGTCTGGCTAAGGAGATGGCACCTGAGCTCTGTCTTGACGGAGAGTTCCAGGCTGACGCCGCCATAGTTCCTTCTGTGGGTAAGAGCAAGGCTCCGGGCAGCTCAATCCAGGGTGATGCCAACGTGCTCGTGTTCCCTAACCTTGATGCCGGCAACATAGGCTATAAGCTGGCACAGCGTCTTAGCGGCGGTGTGGCTGTAGGCCCAATCCTGCAAGGTATGGCAGCTCCAGTAAATGACCTTTCACGCGGCTGCAATGTGGATGACATAGTTAAAATGATTATAATAACCTCTAACCAAGCACAATAATGAAGATATTAGTAATAAACTGCGGTAGCTCTTCCGTAAAGTACAAACTTTTTGACATGGCGTCAGGTGGTGAAATCCTGGCATCGGGTGGAGTAGAGAAGATAGGTCTCCCTGATTCATGTCTGGTTCTTAAAATGAAAGACGGCTCTAAGAAGACCCTTATGCGTGACATGCCTACACATACAGAGTCAATTGCGTTTATATTTGAAACTCTCACATCTAAGGAGGAGTGGGGTGCCATAGCCTCTATGGATGAGGTGAACGCAGTTGGTCACCGTGTGGTTCACGGCGGTGAGAAGTTCAACAAGAGCGTTCTCATTACAGATGAGGTTATTAAGGAGATAGAGCGCTGCTCTGATATGGCTCCGCTTCACAACCCTGCTAATATTGAGGGTATCCTCACCATAGCCAAGATACTTCCTAACGTGCCTCAGGTGGCTGTGTTTGACACTGCATTCCACCAGACCATGCCTAAGAAGGCGTTTATGTACGCTATCCCTTATGATCTCTATGAGAAATATGGCATACGTCGCTACGGTTTCCACGGAACCAGCCACCGCTATGTAAGCGCCCGTGCCTGTGAATACCTTGGTCTGCCAGTTAAGGGTACACGTATGATAACCTGCCACATTGGTAACGGAGGCTCAATAACCGCTATTAAAGACGGTGAATCAGTTGACACCACCATGGGTTTCACCCCGCTTGAGGGTCTTATGATGGGTACCCGCTCCGGCGATATAGACGCTGGTGCCGTTACTTACATTATGAACAAAGAGGGGCTTGACGCTTCAGGCGTGTCTGCACTGCTTAACAAGAAGAGCGGTGTTGACGGCATATCTGGTGTTTCATCTGATATGCGTGACGCACAGGCTGCCGCTGAGGCTGGCAATGAGCGTGCAGCACTTGCTCTTGATATGTACATCTACCGCATAATAAAGTATATAGGTGCATACACAGCCGCACTTGGTGGCGTGGATGTAATCGTGCTTACAGCAGGTGTTGGTGAGAACCAGGCTCCTATCCGCAAGTCTATTTGTGAGAAACTTGGATTCCTTGGCGTTAAGTTTGATGAAGAGGCCAACAAGTGCCGTGGCATTGAGCGTGTCATAACCACACCAGACTCACCAGTCACAGTGGTTATCATCCCAACAGATGAGGAGCTTATGATAGCTGAGGATTGCGCCGCACTAGTATGAACGAACAACTTGCAAAAATACTGACCATTGTGTTTCAGCCCCTGCTGATACCTCTGTACGGGTTGCTGATGCTGATAGCTGTGCCTCAGTTCTATGGCTACAACATGTACATAAAACTTGTGGTGATTGGCATTGCAGTGCTGCTTATGGTGGTGGTACCGGTGGCTTGGTATTTTTTGCTTGTAAAGTTTGGTGTTATAACTACACCGCAGGCATCTGACAGAAAGGAGCGTATATGGGCGTACCTGTTTACGCTCCTCTGCTATGCCGGCACAGCTTCATTCTTCTATGCAGTTAAATCATACACTGTTGCTCATGTAATTACTATGGCGGCGGCTTCGCTTGCCACCATAATGTTTATAAACTTCTTTTGGAAAATTTCTGCGCACGCCACTGGCGTGAGCGGTCTTTTAGGCGCCTCACTCTACATTGCGTTTGCCTTTGGCGCTTATAACCCGCCACTGTATGTGGCTCTTATCATTATCTGCGGTCTTGTCTGCTCCGCACGTCTGCAGCTTGAGGCCCATACTCCGGCACAGCTTATTGCAGGCACTCTTTTGGGCCTCACCTTTATGCTGCCCCTTCCGCTCCTTATCTGGTAATTTAAATTTTATACTATGAAGACAAAACTACTCGCTTTCACGGCTTTATTTGGATTTTTGTGTGCGCTAATTTTAATATCGGGGTGCAAGAAGAAAGAGCCTGGAACCACCAAGATTGAAAGCATTTCATTCAAGGAGGCCAATTATACTATTGCAGAAAATAATATTGAGTTTGACCTCAAGGGTGAGCTTGTTGTTAATCCTGTAGGTATTCTGGATACGGCAGTTATAAAGTGGTCTGTTGACAATGAGGAGATGGCAGAGATGTCAGGCTCCACCATTATTCCAAAGGGTCATGGGGAGGTTAACGTAACGGCCACCATTCAAGACAAATCCGCTACCTGCCATATTATAATAACAGAGAAGGCAATAGAGGGAATAACCCTAAGCGATACAGAACTGACCAGTGGTGAGACAGTTACAATGAATTGTGTGACAGATCCTGAGAACATACCTCTTTCACGTTTCCGTTGGGAGAGCGATAATGAGGATATTGTGATTGTAAATAATGGCATATTGAGGGGCAAAAGGCCGGGAACCACAACTGTCAGGGCAGTGTACGGCGATATTAAATCTTCTGCTAGTGTCACTGTTAATCCTGTGTATGTGGAGTCTGTTACACTAAATCCTAATGTACCTGAATGCTTTAAAAAGATTGGTGATAGAATTGTCTTTAAAGCCACAGTGAGCCCGGAAAACGCCTCATATCCTGATGTGGTCTGGAAGTCTTCAAACACTTCAGTAGCTAAAATTATTCCTAATCAATTCGGAAATAACCATACTGTGTGTGCAGAGTGCGTTGGTGAAGGTTCGTCAACAATTACAGCCACCACATCTAATGGCAAATCCGCCTCATGTGTTGTCTCTTTCAAAAGTATCCCTGTTACCAGAATAAATCTATCAGAAGAATCACACTTGTTTGAAAAAGTATCAGATTATTTTTTCCTGAAAGCAACAGTGGAGCCAAGTAACGCCTCTGATAAAGTTGTGACATGGAAATCTTCAAATACAAATGTGGCTACAGTAAAGAGTTATGGAGATGATACAGGAATTGTTACGTGCTTAGATAGGGGAACAGCGACTATCACAGCTACGTGTGGCAGCATCAGCGCTACATGTGAAGTTACAACATACGCGACAGGAACTGTTAAAGACTGCCGTAATAACACATATAATACCATTAAGATTGGCAGTCAATGGTGGATGGCTGAGAACCTTCGTTGTGACAAGTATGACACAGGCAGCCCTCGTGCAGGTAATACTGTGGGGTCATACGGCTATATTGACGCACGTCTGAAAGGTAACTGGAGCTCAGACGAATATACCAGAAATCTAAGCTATGCGCAGCAGCAGAAACTCGGATTTGTGTATACCTGGGATGCCGCCATTGGAGCCAGAAACTCAACTGAAGTCCCTAGCAATAAACAGGGTATATGCCCTTCCGGCTGGCATCTGCCAAGTCTTAGTGAATGGAATACATTGTGCAAGACTGTGTGTGGATCCACATTAGATGACCAAAGTAACTATGCGGCAAGGGAATTAAGGACTGTCACCGGCTGGTATTGGAACAATGTTTATAGTACAGATAGTTTTAAATTCTCAGCTTTACCTTCCGGAGTAATTAATATTTACAAGGATAACCCAATCTATAAGGTTGTTAATGTTGGTAGAGCGGCATTTTACTGGACGTCAGATATTCAGGGCACATCTGTATGGAATATTAACATAGGAGCAGTTGGAACACTTTTCAAGGGGAACACAGAATATGGCCGTGAGGACTTTATGGCTGTGCGCTGCGTCAAAAACTAAGTAGTACCTCCGAGGGGGGTCAAATTATTGCATTTGCTTATATCAAAGAAATATGGAAATGCAGAATAAAGGCAAATCAAGCACTTCTAATGATGTTGCAAAGATATAATAAAATGTAATAGAAAGCAAAAAAAGTTTCAGCAGTGTTTCAGTAATACAGAAAGATTCATTATATTTGTAGTGGATATTAAATGAATTACTGAAATGGCTATTACTATCAACTTTGAAATTAACAACAGGGCTAATTCTTCTGGCCATTATGTTGTAATGCTGAGGCTCACTCAGGACAGGAAACTAAAAAGAATCAAGACATCAATTCAGCTTAAAAGTAAATCTGATTGGAATGCAAAGAAGCAGTTAGTCAGGTCTTCTGAGCCTAATTATGAAGTATGGAACACTAACCTTCAGGACTTGAAAGAGGCCTACAGAAAGAAGGCTGATGCCCTTAAGTCTGAGGGTAGGTATACTATAGAATGTCTTTTATCTGATGTTCAGTCTTCTGAAAAGTCTTCATCCTTTTTGGTTTATGCAAAGAATAGAAAAGATGAGCTTGAAGAATCAGGCAATTATCATAACTACAAAAAATACAACAATTTTTATAATAAGCTGACAGACTTTCTTAAGAATGACTGCAAGAAGGATGATTTGTTATTTTCAGAACTAACTCCTGCCTTACTGAATAAATTTGACACTTATTTGCATACTCTACATAATAATAGGCAGCAGGACAAACTACTTCATCAAAACACAATTCAAGTTGAATTTAAGGTGTTTAAGGCATTGGTGAACAGAGCCATTAAAGAGGGTGGATATTTAACAATTAATGAGAATCCTTTCAAAGTATTCTCCTTCAAAGGTGTCCCAACGGAGAAAGAGAAGCTGAATGAATCAGAAATACAGGCTATCAAGTTACTTGATTTGAAAGAAGGCAGCTTAATATGGCATTGCAGAAATTACTTCCTGTTCAGCCTTTATTGTGCTGGCATAAGGTGTGCTGACTTCTGCTGCCTGAAGTGGTGCAATATTATTGAGAATGGCAATAGGATATTATATAAGATGCAGAAAAATAATAAAGACAGGAACTTGCTTCTTATTGATAATGCTAAAGCCATCCTGAAATGCTATAAGAGGCCAGAAGCAAAACCTTCAGACTACATTTTTCCACTACTTAACAATGATGCAGAATTTGCAAAAATCAAGTTTGATGTTTTGCCTGCTGATAAGAAGAAAGAGCTGTTTAAGGCGATAGGTGCAAAGAATGCCCTTATCAATAAGGAGTTAAAAAAGATTGGTAAGCTGGCAGGCATTGAAAAAAATATTTCCTTCCATATAAGCAGGCACTCCTTCGCAAATATGGCAAAAGAGAAAAAAATTGATAGTAGGAACATTCAGAATCTTCTTGCACACTCTGAGTTAAGCACCACAGAAAGGTATATGGGGAGCTTTGATACTGATTCAAATGATATGGCTTTAAGATATATCTTTGATAATTCTTCTGATGTGGCTTCTGATACTGATGCACTGCTTCAGCAGTTGAAAAGTCTTGATGCTACATCATTGGCTGACCTGTTGAACAAGCTTCAATCAGCCAATAAATAAAGCTGGCTCAGGAATGCAGGATTTGCCCTGTTTTCTGCCCAAATTCAGCAGATAATTCTTCTGTGGTAGAAGTGTTCTGAATTTGAATTGGAGGCTTGCAAGGTGGCAAATAACAACACAGAGAATGTTTTTAAATATGATGTAAAAATACAAGAATTCTTATTATATGGAACTGAACATTAGAGAGGCTTTTGAAGATTCTTCAGCCATTACAGAGAAGTGCAAAACTATCCTATCAAAGTATGATATCCCACTTGAAGAACAAATTGAAGAACAAAGGTACTTTGACCTTTTCAAAATAGTTACTAAAATATACTTCAAGTATGCAGATGTGAAGTATCCTAACAACATTAAATATAATGCATTAATGCTTACAAAACTTTTTAAGGAAGCTAATGACATCAAAGTAAGTGGGTTTGTTAAGGGTGCTGGAGTAAAGAAATATAAGATTGAAAAAGGCCTTCAGGATTTGCTTTGGCTTTTCTTGAATGACTATGTAATAAAAGCTTATAATTATTATTGTGACTATAAATGGAGTGAAGAACACAAAGCTTACTCTTTGAAGGTTTGTATATCTCCAGAAAGCAACAAATTAAATTCTGAGGGTAAAGAGTATCAAAGGAATTATTTCAGCTCAAATCTTGATAATAAAAGTTATATTTTGGATGATTATATACTAAACTTATTAATTGAAAATGAGTCTTCACAAATTGGAAAGGTTAAGTCCTTAGCTGGTAAAGGTGACAAGTTTATTCCGTTGTATGGGTGGGCAGCGGAACAGATACAGGAAAAATTACCAGAATTGGAGAGTCTAAACAAGACTCAGAAATTCTGCCTTATTGGAGATATTTTGGATGCTAATCATTGCTTCTGTGATGGTATGTCTGAAAAATGGAAGCTTGCTTCAGATGATGAAAAGATGCATATAATTGACAACTGCTATAAAAGCTACAAAAATGCTTTGGAAAAAAACAAGAAGGCCTGCAAAGGCAAATAATTATCTTCACATATAACTTAGAATCGTAAAAATGTGGTCTGAAAAATGGCTGATTTTTACGATTTGTTTTTTTTGATTTTACTCAAATTCTCTCTAATATATTTGCATCAGGAATCAGGACAAAAAAAGCAGTGTTGTAATTGGGATGCCTGATATATTAGAATAATATGAATAATACAGATTCAACAGGGAATGCCTCTCTTTCAATGGTGGTTATCCCTAAAAGTGTGTGGGAAGGACTTGCAAAAGATGTTCAAGAGGTCAAGTCCATTCTCACAAAGAAGGCAGAAGATGCTGTGAATAGTCAGTACATTGAATCTTCTGAGGTTAAAAAAATTTTGGGTGTTTCTCAAAAGACTTGGCAGAACTACAGAGATGAAAGAAGACTTCCATTTGTTCAATTTGGAAGGAAAATCTTTGTTAAGAGAGTGGACTTGGAATCTTTTATGGAGTCACACAAAATATGTTGCACTAATGGTTGAAAGGGTATTAAAATGAATAAAGATTTTATCAATGCAACCAGACAGACTGCAATTTATAAGTTAAAAGGGGGTACTAAAGGCAGTTATTATTGGTTCAGTGGTTCAAGGTGCCTGCCTAATAGAATAAGCCTCAGCATTGGTGGTGAGTACTCAAAGGTTCAGAAGAAAGGAAGAAATTTGCAGGATGCTATTGCAGGGCAATTAATATCAACCTTTAAGGTTTGCGAGTCTTCTCCACTCAAAATGTTCAGGCCATACTGCTGTAGAACTCAGATTTGGCAGAAGGCAGAATATCCTGCCCTGTTTGGATATGGCACATTGGGCATAACTGGTGAGGATGGGAGAATTTTTGACACAAAAGATTTGATAGTGATTAGGTGTAATTCAAATTGTGATATTGTAAAAGTGCATATCTTCAATGGTTTGGGTACTCCTGATGCAGTGCTTGATGTTATGGGCTTTGTGAATGAGCTGGAGAAAGGTGAGTTTGAGCAAGTGAGTATAAATCAGGAGGGCAGACTCTGAGCCTGCCCTCCTTTGGATATTAAATGAATGATGATAGATTTTATTTCTACTACCAAACATCTTGAAGGCAAAGATACTCCTTTTTTGGGAAATCTGCAATTTGTTTCAGGCAATAATTCAGGGTGGCTCACATTTGAAGCAGTGGGATGCAGGAGAATTAAAGTCCAATACAATGAGCATCTCAACATCTTGAAAGTTAGTGGGAGCATAATGTATTTTATGCAAGGCCATAACTTCAGCTATGACAGGAAACTATTTGTTCAAGGCATTCAATACTTATCAACAATATTAAAGGTTGGTGACCTGTGGTCTTCACAGGTTGCAGCCTTTGAGAATGGAGTTATTATGAATGTTCCACTTGCACCAAAAGACTACATCCAACATCATACAACATTGCAGGCTGAGAAGTTGAAAACTTATGAGAATTCAATTGATAGAGGCTACTTCAGGGGGTGGAGGGATAAGGATGTTTTTTTGAAAATGTACGATGTTAAGAATAACTTCAAACATAAGCTCAGCAGGCAGGAAAAATCTGATATTGGCCTTCAGGATGATGCTCAATACCTCAAATTTGAAGCTCACTATATAAGGCCAGAATGCCTCAACAAAGGCAGGATGATACTTCTTTCAGACTTGGTCTGTCCTGAGTGGGAGTCTGTGTTCAGTGAAGATTTGTATTTACAATATAAAAGACTTGTTCCTATGAAAACACTTATTGCACCAACAAACAAAAAAGATTTGTCTTCTGCTGATATTATTGCACTGACCTTTGCTGAAGAAGGCCTACAGGCTGGAAAGAGCATTGGTGACATTAAAAAGCTAATCTATAGCAGAATTGATGCTATCTCTGAGGATGTTCTTAATATCTATGATAAGAGAGCAAGGAAGGCGCAAATTAATGGGCTGCTGAAGAAGTTATAACATCTGCTGCATTTCAATGAATGACTCCATATGATTATAATGAACAAGATCTTGCGATGGATATGATGTGAGCAACATTCTCATGACATTCGCTTGGTATGGGCACCTCAAGCTGCAGGAAGAGG
>ONBO01000043.1 GCA_900316125.1 uncultured Bacteroidales bacterium
GGCGCTGAACGTGCCCACAAACCTGCCTTGGTGGATAATGATAATAGGTGCAGCCGTGGCAATAGGCATAGGCAAGATGGCGTTTGGTGGTCTTGGTAACAACCCGTTCAACCCAGCGCTTGTAGGGCGTGTGTTCCTACTCATCTCATTCCCTGCACAAATGACCACATGGCCGGTGCCAGAGCATTTAAGCACACACTATATGGATGCCACCACAGGTGCCACCCCACTGCAACTAATCAAGAGCCTCGCAAACACAGAACTTGACAGTTCTTCCTCTGCGACTGTACTAAAAGGAATTGAAGAAATGATAGCTTCGCTGCCTGACTATCTACAATTACTCTATGGAAACACAGGCGGTAGCATGGGAGAGATTTGCGCCATAGCACTCATCATTGGCGGCATATATCTGCTCTGCACAAGAACCATAACATGGCACATACCTGTGAGCATACTTGCCACAGTAACCATATTCACAGCCATACTCCACGGAGTAAATCCAGTGAACTATGTAGACCCTCTCTACCACCTGCTCACAGGCGGTATGCTGCTGGGCGCAATCTTTATGGCCACTGACTACGCCACCTCACCAATGACCCACGGCGGTCAGATTATCTACGGTATTGGCATCGGCGTAATAACAGTGATAATAAGACTCTGGGGCAGCTACCCTGAAGGAATGTCATTCGCCATTCTTATTATGAATGCTGTCACCCCGCTAATTAACAATTACGTAAGACCTAAACCATTTTCAAAATTATGAGCAAGCCACAGAATAAATTTTTGCCAATGGTTTTATCGCTGACCCTGATAACTATAGTTACAGGCGGGCTTTTAGCTGTGGTTAATGACCTCACAAAAGAGCCTATTGAAGCAGCAAAACAGCAGCGCGTGCAGAACAGCCTGCAGGAGATACTTCCAGCTTTTGACACCGTTAAAGATACCGTGATTGGCGGCGGCGATGTCACCATAGCCTACAAGGATGGGAAGATTGCTGGCTACGCCATAACATCAAAAGCAAACGGCTACGGCGGTGAGTTTAAGATTATGGTTGGCTATGACGCCACCGGAAAGATAAATGATTACGCCATACTGGAGCAGCAGGAGACCCCAGGCCTTGGAGCCAAGATGGTTACATGGTTCAAGGAGTCAGTGCCGGGCCACACCTGCCTTGACAATCTTGTGGTAAGCAAAGATGACGGCACCATAGACGGCATCACCGCAGCCACCATAACATCAAGAGCATTTCTGAAAGCGGTGAATAAGGCTAACACAACAATGCAGTCAGAACTGGTGAATCGGTGAACTGGTGAACCGGTGAATCGAAAAAAAGATTTACCGCATCACCGATTAACCGATTAACCGATTAACCATAAATGATATGAGTAAACTAAAGATAATCCTGAACGGCATAATAAAGGAGAACCCAACCTTTGTTCTAATGCTTGGTATGTGCCCTACCCTTGGCACCACTACCAGCGCCATAAACGGCATGAGCATGGGGCTTGCCACCATGTTTGTACTTATATGTTCAAACATGACAATATCAGCAGTGCGCAACCTTATACCAGACAAGGTGCATATACCAGCCTACATAGTTATCATAGCCACATTCGTGACCATTGTACAACTCTGTATGGAAGCCTATCTGCCGTCACTCTATGAGAGCCTGGGACTCTTCATACCACTGATTGTGGTTAACTGTATTGTGCTCGGACGCGCAGAGGCGTTTGCAGCCAAGAACGGTGTGTTTGACTCAGCACTTGACGGCATAGGCATAGGCATAGGCTTCACCTTGGCGCTCACACTGCTTGGTGCAGTAAGAGAGCTGCTTGGCTCAGGCAAGATTTTTGACACCACCGTATTCCCTGAAGATTACGGCATGATACTGTTCATACTTGCTCCAGGAGCGTTCATAACGCTGGGGCTTTTAATAGCACTGAAAAACCACTTTGAAGCGAAGTAAAATATGTTGCACTACATTATAATTTTTATCGCCGCCGTATTTGTCAATAACATAGTACTGGCGCAGTTTTTAGGAATCTGTCCATTCCTGGGTGTATCAAAAAAAATAGACACAGCATTAGGCATGTCAGCCGCAGTTGCGTTTGTAATGGTGCTTGCCACCATCTGCACATATCTGCTCCAGAAATTTGTGCTTGATCCGTTTGGATTAGGATTCCTACAGACTCTCTCATTCATCTTGGTAATAGCCGCCCTTGTACAGATGGTGGAGATAGTGCTTAAGAAAGTATCCCCTGCCCTATACAGCGCATTAGGAATTTTCCTGCCGCTTATAACCACAAACTGTACAATACTTGGTGTAGCCATACTTGTTATACAAAAAGACTTCACACTGCTTGAGAGCGTAGTTTACGCACTGTCAACCGCAGTTGGTTTTGGTCTTGCGCTTGTGTTGTTTGCCGGAATACGTGAGCAGCTGCAGTTTTCAAAACTGCCAAAGGCAATGGAGGGAACACCAATAGCCCTTATCACCGCAGGCATACTTGCCATGGCGTTCATGGGCTTCACCGGAATAGTTTAATCTATGAAAAAGATTTTTTCAATCATACTGATACAGGCTCTGATGCTGACATCTTTGGGTGTGTATGCCGCCAAGAAAAAGACGGACGATGTCAGGGTTACAGTCACCTTTCTGGTGATGATGGACCGTGACACCAACTCCAAGATATCAAAGGCGCTGAAGGCGCAGGACGGCATAATAAGCAGCAAGATAGACACACAGAAGCAGGAGGTGGTTATCACCTTTGACGGCAAGAAAAACACCGTGAGTAACCTTCAGCAAATGTTCAAAGAGAACGGCTACACAGCCCAAGCCCTTGAGACAGGCTGTTTTGGCTCTCCTGAAGGGTGTTTGAACGCAGTACATTATATTGAGAATACAATGCCATAAGCATTGCACTACAAATGTTATTTTCATGCGTAGCATGGTCCCGTAAAAGCAGGATTCATGCTACGCATGATTATTTTTTTTGGAGATTTAAATTATTATCACTAACTTTACAATTTGAACAGCAAGCTGTCAACTTTACGTCACAGCTTTGCTGTTCCGTGATTACTTGCTGCGCTCGGCACAATCTAAGTAAACTTAGCTTCTGCTCTCGCTTGCTACGTAATTCAACTATCAACTTTCAACTATCAACTTTCAACTGAATAAATACTATGGGATCAAAAAAGAATTTTGTGCTTGACACAAACGTTATTCTGCATGACTACAAGTGCATCTATAATTTTCAAGAGAATGACATCTACATTCCTATCGTAGTACTTGAAGAACTTGACAAGTTCAAAAAAGGTAACGATGAGATAAATTATAACGCCCGTCAGTTTGCCCGTGAACTTGACAGCATCTCAGACAATGACTTCTTCAAAAAGGGCGCATCGCTGGGCGAGGGATTAGGCCGCCTCTTCATTGCGCTGCCACAGGAGCCTTCAGAGAAAGTGCAGAAGGCGTTCATTGAGAAGATACCAGACCACCGCATACTTGCCTTCACAGACTACCTGAGCCAGAAGGACAAACGCCACAAGACCATACTTGTGACCAAGGACATCAACCTCAGAATGAAGGCACGCGCACTTGATCTGCTGGCGGAGGACTACTACAATGACAAGATAACCAACAAAGATATCTTTGACAAGGAGCAGGATACATTTGAAGGCGTTGACGGTGCCATAATTGACCGCATGTACAGCACTGCAGCCGGCGTTCCGCTAAACACACTGCCATTTGCAAAAGACATACTGCCAAACCAGTACTTCATACTCAAGAGCGAGCGCAACTCCATAATGGCACGCTACAACCCAGAGTATGAGACCGTTGTAAAAGTACAGAAAGAACGCGCATTTGGCATAGAGCCGCGTAACTCAGAGCAGGCATTTGCCATGAACGCACTGCTTGATGACAACATTAAGCTGGTCTGCATCACAGGTAAGGCCGGTACAGGTAAGACACTGCTCGCACTTGCCGCCGCACTTGAGAAGCACAACGAATACAAGCAAATACTGCTCGCCCGCCCTATCGTGGCATTGGCGAACAAAGACCTCGGCTACCTGCCAGGCACAGAGAAAGACAAGATAAGCCCGTACATGCAGCCACTCTTTGACAATCTGAGCGTAATACGCAACCAGTTTGGCACAGACAGCCGTGAGAACAACACCATCCTAGAGATGCAGCAGTCAGGCCAGCTTGTGATAGAGGCGCTCGCCTTCATCAGAGGCCGCAGCCTTAGCAACTCATACATAATTGTGGACGAGGCCCAGAACCTCACCCCACATGAGATAAAGACAATAATAACACGTGCAGGAGAGAACACCAAGGTAGTGTTCACCGGCGATGTCCAGCAGATAGACCAGCCTTACCTTGACATGCTGTCAAACGGTTTGGTTTACACCATTGACAAGATGCGCGGACAAGACATATTTGCACACGTAAACCTTATAAAGGGCGAGAGAAGTTACCTGTCTGAACTTGCCAGCAACCTGTTATGAAAAAACTAAAACAAGTCATCCAAACCGCAGTGATTGCGGTCACATTGCTGTGCGCACCAAGTATGCTGCAAGCGGCAGCGCCACTCACCATACTTAGTGACAGCGCACAAATATCCATCATAACCTGCTCCCCAGGCACAGAGATATATGAGCTGTTCGGCCACTCAGCCATCAGAGTCTATGACAAGGAGCAAGGCATAGATGAAGTTTTCAACTACGGTTTGTTTGACTTCAACCAGGATGACTTCATATACCGTTTTGTACGCGGCAAGACAGACTACATGGTAGGCTCATGCAGCACAAACTACTTCCTTATGGAGTATCTGGAGCGCGGCTCAGCCGTTACAGAGGCGGTGCTGAATCTCAGCCGCACAGACAAGCTGAAGATATTTGCATATCTGCTGGAGAACTCCCTGCCGGAGAACCGCACATACCGCTATAACTTCATCTTCAACAACTGCGCCACCAAGTTGCGTGACATTCTGGTTCAGAACGTCGATGGCAAGATTAACTTCATCTATGACTCAGAGTACCTCACATTCCGTGACGCCATAATGATGTACACAGAGACATCGCCGTGGAGCCAGTTTGGATTTGACCTGTGCCTCGGCAAGGGGCTTGACCGTGAGGCCACCACAGATGAGAAGATGTTCCTGCCTGAGATACTGGGCAAGGCAGTGTCAAACGCCACAGTAAAACGTGACGACATAGTACGCCCGCTAACACTAAAGAAGAACCAGATATCAGAGCAGACGCTAGTAAACCCAGCCCCGTTAATCTCCCCATTAGTAGCCTTCATACTTCTATGCGTGGTAGTGGCTGTGCTAAGCGTTTGGTGCGTTATGAAGAAACGCTTCATCAGATGGTTTGACGCCATCTTCTTTGGACTGAACGCACTCTTTGGCTGTGTAATCCTGTTCCTGATACTATTCTCAAAGCATCCGTTCACAGGCTCAAACTATAACATCATCTGGCTGAACCCGCTGATGGGCATTCCTGTGCTGTTCCTCTTCTGGAAGAGACTACGCTACCTTGAGCCGTTCTACTATATGCTGGTAAGCATAGTGCTCACACTGTTCCTTATAGGCAATCCGCTTATGGAGCAGGTGTTCAACCCAGCCATATATCCGCTTGTAATAGCCTATCTTTTCCGTTCAGCGTCTTACGTAATGCGCTGGGGCTACCGTCTTGATGACCCAAACAGAAACAAGTAAATAAAGCCTTGAATATTACATAAAAAGAGAGCGTGCAAGTCAAATGACTGCACGCTCTCTTTATTTCTAAAACTAACTAATTAGATAAGAGAAACAAATACCTCTTTCTCATTCTCCTCTACAGAGATCTTGCCTTCACGAAGAAGCCAACCGAAAGCTGCATAAATCTGCTTATCATTAAGTTTTGTAGCTTTTTTAATAGCCTTTACCTCAAGAGCCTGACCAGCATTGCTAAGAGCCTGCCATACAAGGCCTGCGTTTGTACCAACGTTCTGCATAATAGTTAATTATTTAAATGATTATTTTCTTTTGCGCTGCAAAAGTAAGAAAACTCAGTACGTTATGCAACATTTATTGTGTTAAAAAACTTCCATGAGGCAATTTTTGTTAAAATTAGCCCCCTAAAAGCAGTTTTTTATTACAAAATAGTTTCTAGTAGAGATAAAAAGTTGTATTTTTGCGCTCGAAAAACGCCATTTTAGCTCAGCTGGTAGAGCAACTCATTCGTAATGAGTAGGTCCGGGGTTCGAGCCCCCGAAGTGGCTCCACTACACTACACCACATTTAAAAATTAGCAATCATGAAACAGACAAAATTTTGGATTTTTACCGCAATTATCTCATGCGGAATCCTAGCTGGAGTTGCGTTTGCCGCCTATAGCAAGTCAGGCGCTGCAGAGACTGAGGAGGCGCAGGTACAGCACATTGAACTAATCCGCACATCTCAGAGCTGGGACGGCGTGGAGCTGCCAGACTATCTTCAGGGACGTCCTGAACTTGTTGCCGTAAAGTATGAGTTCCCAGCAGGCAAGAAGCTTGGCTGGCACCACCACCCAGTAATGAACTACGGCGTACTGATGCAGGGTGAGCTTACCATCATAGGACAGGACGGCAAGACTAAAGTGGTTCACGCTGGAGAGCCTGTTGTTGAGATGGTTAACACCATTCACCACGGTGAGAACCGCGGCAATGAGACAGCAGTTCTCTATATGTTCTACCTCTCACAGGAAGGCATGCCACTGGCTGTTCAGCACCCAGAGATTCCTCTGGAGTAAGTAATGAGAAAATCATTTGCCATACTTGCTGCATTGTTGCTGCTGCCGGCGGGGGCGTGGGCGCAGCTGAAGAAGAACCGCATTGGCTCCACGTCAAAGCAGATGGTGAGTGTGGCGATAGGTGTGAACCATCCTGTGTTTGAACTAAAGACCAAGCACGGGCCTCATGCGCAGGCGGCGTACACCTACTTTTTCCTGCCGGAGCTGGGTTTGCAGGGTTTTGCGGACTATAACTTCTTCTGGGGAGATGAGAACTTCCAGGGCCATTTTGCATCGTTGGGAGCAAAGGTGATTTATAACTTCTTCATCTACAAGAGTGGCAGGCGTGAGAACGCCAGAGGCTCGTTCATACCTGAGAGAATCTATCTGCACGGTGGCGTGGGGGTATCGGGTGTTTTCTGCTTTCCAAAACCTAGGTTCAGGGATTGTACCACTGCTATGTTCCCTGTGGGTCTTGGGTTCTCCTGGGCTGTTTCTGACAGCTGGTCTTTAGGACTTGAGGCGGCGTATAACTTCACTCTGGATGATAGGATTGATAACATAAAGAGTGGAAAGATGCCGGACTGCTATCCTACGCTTGACCTTACTCTTATCTACAAGATTCCTGATGCCCGCCGCAGCGGTACTGGTTTTGGCTACAAGAAGGGTAAAAACAAGTGTGACCCAATTAAGGGGTGCGCAATAACATACCAATAATGCTTAGAATCTTCAAATGCCATGAAAAATATTTTTGTACTGGCACTGCTGTCTTTGTCTATTTCTGCATTTGCCATCTCTGTAAAAGTTGAAGATTGCAAATACAAGATGTATGACCATACGGATGATCAAACCTACATTTGTACGGCTTGTGATACGCTTATATTCTTGTTAAACAGTGGAAGTGTAACTCCTAATGATTCTACAGAAGAGATTAAGTTTAATTTTCAATTAACTGATATGGCGGGTGAGCATGATGGAGGCGTAGAATATTATTTTGGCCAAAACGTATATCTTGATGGAAAAAGATATGGCATGAAAGGTGATTTTTGGATTGCTTTTGATGTTGTGTACCCGCTAAGCAGTAAAAATGAGGTATGCTTTTTACACTCTTACACTATAAATTATAATAGTAAAAAGACCGAGTCTTTGGAGCCTGAGACTTATACTGAACTTGTGTTTGTTGGCAAGGACACACAAAAAAAGAGAATTACATATATATTTAAAGACCCTGATAAATACGTATATAACCAGGTATATGACTATATAAGTAATGGCCTAATGTCCGATATCTTTAAATCAGGAAATTTGGATGATATTCCAAAGTGTCAGTTTCTTTTTCACTGTTTAGTAGTCATGAACAGACCCGTGAAATGAAATACCAAATTATACTCACATACCTAATAGTTGTCAATGTTGTAGCATTCCTTGCGTTTGGCGTTGACAAGTGGAAGTCCAAGCGAGACAAGTGGCGCATCCCAGAAGCGCAGCTACTTGGATTAGCCGTTATAGGAGGCAGCATAGGCGCCTGGGCAGGCATGAAGATATGGCATCACAAAACCATGCACAAGAAATTCAAATACGGCCTGCCAGCCATCCTTATCATTCAAATCATACTGGCAATACTGATAATAACACAAAATCCAGCCTTGTAGGGCTGGATTTATAAAAAAATATTCGCTATAATTTAAAAGCAAGCGTTTTACTTCCTATATCAGACATAGCCATATTAAATGTGACCAACTCAGATTCTGAAAAACAAGCACGCTTATTATTGACAATATTACCCTTAATTCTTTGGTAGAGCCAGCTTTTTGACTTCCCAAAATAACGCCTTGCCACGTATGCCATGTTTATAGCCTCGTTAAGTTCTCCAAGTTTCTCCTTCACAGTAAGTTCTTCAATCTCATCCATTTTAGACCTGGCTCCGGACATAAGTCTGGAGGCAAACTCTCCAAGCACCGCCTTATCTTCTTCAGTGTTATACTTGGCTGTCAGGGCTTCTATTTCCTTAATAACATCAGGACTGCCCGAATCTGCAAGAGCCTCTATCCTTTTTAATTCATCCAATAGCATAGTTTTATGTTTTTAAGGGATGGGAGGTCAATCCTCTTCCCCCATGTTTAAGAACTCTCTTAGCTTTTTATACCTCTCAAGCAGTTCATCCAATTCATCTTTGTCAATTTTGACACCCTGTTTAAGTAGGAAACTCACTATTTTAAGTCTCGCTTTGACAGACATAAGCTCGTTTATGCACTGTCTTAATTTTTCACTCTTTTTCAAACAGATATTATTTATTTTGTTTGACAACGCAAATATAATACACTTTTGTGTATTATACAAAATTTTAGTTAAAATAAATACTTTCCAAAACCTCATCAAATGACGAGTAAACATGTGCTTTTGATTTGCCATCAGCAATATCTTGCGCCTCTTGAAAAGCTTGCAAAGTCTTCTTGTTGAAATTCTCGCTACCAGGCACCAGCCTATTTTTTACGACATCCATTTCCATAGCTATTGCAAAAATCATTATTTCCTCTTGCTTGCACGATATTCAGCAACTTCATCGGCAACCATATAGTCAGGCATTCCAGCAGTGCCATTCTTATGAGCCTCCTCATTAAGCTCCATTACCGCCTTTAGCGCAGCCTCCGCCTTAAATGTAGAATCTTTTAACTCAAACGGAATGCTACCTGTTGCAACCGCCCTCTTTAGAAAAATTCTAATTGCAGTTGACATATCAAGACCAAGATTATCAAACAATTTATTTGCCTGTGTCTTTAACTGGTCTTCAATTCTTAGTTGTATTAAACTATATCCCATAATTACATTGTATTAACAAAACTATGCAAAGGTAATTAAATTTAATTATATAACAAGTATTCCACAAGAAAATCACTGCCTAAGATGTACGATTTTTTTTGTACACCTGATAACAAAAAATCCAGCCTTATAGAGACTGGATTTTAACACTACTTCGTATCAAACGGCGGGATGATTGGTTCAGCATCCAAATACCCCACTTCATATAGGTTCCTACGAAACAACTTAGGCCCGTACGCCGGCGCCTCCTCCGTAATACCGTACTCCACAATACGCCCAGGCTTAATTCTGGAGCTCGTAGCGCTAATAATCTGCGCCTCCCAACTCCAGTAGTGCATATCATTCTCAATTCGCAAAACAGGGTCAGTCAGCAGCTCAGTCAGGATAGCGACCTCATGCGTACACTCGTAGATTCTATCACCCTTCTTTAATTTACATTCAGACATATCAGTTTTAGTTTTGGTTATTCCAGATGCAAAGATAACACACCACGATGTATAAACGAAAATGCGTAAAATCAGTTTCTCTCATCAAAAGGCAGATCACCCAGATATTTATCAAAGTCGCTCTGGAACAGACGGTCCTGCACGATGCGATACTTCTCAAATTCTGTTTCAGCATGAAGCACAGCCTCTTCGTGGCTAACACTGCCTGTATTATCCAGCAAAGGACGCTCGTCGCTGCTTAGATAGGCATCAATGCGTTTTGCCCAGTCTTCCATCGTCATGGGAATATGCCGCTTGGCACGACTTTCGGCAAACTCCAATACTGCCGTTACGATGCGCCCCATATCCTCAAGCTCCATCTCATTCAGATAATTCTTGGCGATAGCAACATCCGTCTTAACTATTTTGCCATCAGGCGCATTCTCCCAGGTAGTCAGCCCCATGTGCTCCTTTTCGGCATCAGCCCGCTCCATGATGAGCTCCGCTGCCGTATGCCGATGAACAGCATAGTGCATCTTGTTTTGAATGCGCTTATAGAACAACCGTGTGGTAGGTGCATCCTTGTTATAATCCATGCTGGTGGCATAGATGTCTGTGAGTTTCTGATAGAAACGACGTTCAGAAAGACGAATCTCACGAATCTCAGCCAGCAAGTGCTCAAAATAATCCTCGCCTAAGAAAGCACCATTTTCCATGCGCTTCCTGTCAAGCACATAGCCACGGATGGCATACTCACGCAGCACACTGGTAGCCCACTGGCGGAACTGAGTGGCACGGATTGAGTTCACGCGATAACCCACGGCGATGATAGCATCGAGTTTATACATCACGACCATACGTTTCACCTCACGATTCCCTTCTTGTTGAACTGTTTCCATTTTGGAAATAGTTGCTTCTTCATTCAGTTCACCTGTCTCAAATACATTTGCCAGATGCTTGCTGATGGCAGGCACTCCTACATCGAAGAGTGCCGCCATCGCTTTCTGAGTACACCAAATTGTTTCTTCGGCATACATTACTTCTACTCCCTGCTCTTTCGCCCCCGATTGAAATATCAAGAACTCAGCAGTGCTGTTTCTTATCTCTAACTTCTTTGTCATATTTTTCAAAATTTCATTATAGTCACACAAACACCATACCCTTAAAACTCTTTGAACATCAAATTTAACAATTTTAAATTTAACCGCAAAAAAATCATACCCCGATGACAAAATTTGTCATCGTATATAAAAAATATCATTACATTTGCACCCATTATGAAAACAGTTAAAGCACACATAGAGCAAGGTAAAGACGGCTCATTTGGGATATACACAGAGCATGGTGATTTGCCATTCTTAGTAATAGGGAACGGTAAAACATTATCACAAGCCAAAGATGATTTTAAAGCAGTCTGGGAAAGTTCCATGCAATCATACGCAGAAAGGACTGGGAAAAACATAGAAGCCACATACACCTATGAATGAACAGCACAAGACGCCCAACACCAGCAACACACAACAGGATTAAAACTCCGTGTTTGAATTTGCAAAAGGGTTAGAGCAAGCATTCGACTAACGCTACACCGATAGAAAAAATCAATCATACAACAAAAAATCCAGCCTCAGCAGAGACTGGATTTTTATTTCTGTTACAACACGTAAATCGTTGTGTTTCATCCTGTTTCCCGTATTGGGATGTAACAGAATATCAAAGATACAAAATTTGAAAGCAAATCACAACGTTATTCACTCTTGTTCTACTCTCTCAGAAGATGTAACAGAATATCAAAGATACAAAATTTGAAAGCAAATCACAACGCGTAATCGCCTGGAGCGCATCTGAACGAAGATGTAACAGAATATCAAAGATACAAAATTTGAAAGCAAATCACAACTGCCGAGCATTGAGAGTGGCAGCCTTACCCGATGTAACAGAATATCAAAGATACAAAATTTGAAAGCAAATCACAACGTGCCGCATCGGCTGCCCCCTCGCTGCCTGGATGTAACAGAATATCAAAGATACAAAATTTGAAAGCAAATCACAACCATTACTGTCTTGACACATTCGGACATTATGATGTAACAGAATATCAAAGATACAAAATTTGAAAGCAAATCACAACCATCAATATCGTCGCCCTCGTCGCCCTCCTGATGTAACAGAATATCAAAGATACAAAATTTGAAAGCAAATCACAACTAAAATGGCGTACACAGATGCACAGAGCAAGATGTAACAGAATATCAAAGATACAAAATTTGAAAGCAAATCACAACCAAATCTCATCGGTAAACCACCTCTCGTTTGATGTAACAGAATATCAAAGATACAAAATTTGAAAGCAAATCACAACTGCGCTTCATCATATAAGTTTTGCAAATGCGATGTAACAGAATATCAAAGATACAAAATTTGAAAGCAAATCACAACGAGAGAGGTATAAATAATTTATGTCATTATGATGTAACAGAATATCAAAGATACAAAATTTGAAAGCAAATCACAACACTTTCAAGGCTTACGAAGTGCCGTGCGATGATGTAACAGAATATCAAAGATACAAAATTTGAAAGCAAATCACAACAGGCAAGCGGGGCTTTCCCGTCAGGCGTGTGATGTAACAGAATATCAAAGATACAAAATTTGAAAGCAAATCACAACGAGTGGCGGGCAGTACGTGGAGAGGGCAGAGATGTAACAGAATATCAAAGATACAAAATTTGAAAGCAAATCACAACTCTTATCACTGACTTCGGAAACCACATATTGATGTAACAGAATATCAAAGATACAAAATTTGAAAGCAAATCACAACAAGCCCTCCTTGTATCTTCTGGAGTATCTGGATGTAACAGAATATCAAAGATACAAAATTTGAAAGCAAATCACAACTTCTACGGCACAGGTGAAGAACTTGTTGCTGATGTAACAGAATATCAAAGATACAAAATTTGAAAGCAAATCACAACAAAGGTGGCAGACCAAAGAAAAAACCCACAGATGTAACAGAATATCAAAGATACAAAATTTGAAAGCAAATCACAACCCTGCGCCATGATGATACGCACGAATACGTGATGTAACAGAATATCAAAGATACAAAATTTGAAAGCAAATCACAACTGCTTGGTGAAAAGACCATGGAAGAGGTGTGATGTAACAGAATATCAAAGATACAAAATTTGAAAGCAAATCACAACAAGATAAATGAGCTTGGGAATATGCTCACAGATGTAACAGAATATCAAAGATACAAAATTTGAAAGCAAATCACAACGAGCGCAGCGCAGGTATTATTCGCTCTGCAGATGTAACAGAATATCAAAGATACAAAATTTGAAAGCAAATCACAACAGCGTGTCAAGGTCAGTGAAGTAGAGATAGGATGTAACAGAATATCAAAGATACAAAATTTGAAAGCAAATCACAACTTGTAGCGGATAAAGCTGTATGTCTTACCAGATGTAACAGAATATCAAAGATACAAAATTTGAAAGCAAATCACAACCTACGCACAGTCTATATCAGAAGCTCAGGCGATGTAACAGAATATCAAAGATACAAAATTTGAAAGCAAATCACAACATGGTTACAGTGGAAGCACTTGTAGATGTTGATGTAACAGAATATCAAAGATACAAAATTTGAAAGCAAATCACAACGC
>ONBO01000044.1 GCA_900316125.1 uncultured Bacteroidales bacterium
CAACTAAGGAGTCCCGCTTTTTTTATGTCTATACGTGAACGCTTAATGGCGAACGTCATCCTGAATGAAGTGCAATGGAAAGAAATGTCTATTAGCCCGAAAGTTATAAGGATTTAGCGCCTCGCGCACTATTATGTGAGAATGTTTATGCCGCCAGGGATCACCTTTATTGTGAAGGTGTTCTCTGTGCGCTTGATGTAGTCTCCGTCTATGTGGAAGGGGGCGTCATCTGGGATGGTGACGGTAAGTTCTGTGCATTTGAAGGTCTCCACCGGGCTCATCTTGTGGAATGTGTGGGTGAACATTCCTATGGCAAGTTTCATGGCTTGGAGGAAGTTAATGGGTGGCACTATGGTTACGTCAAGCAGGCCGTCTTGCACACTGGCAAGCGGCGCTATCTGGGCACCAAAACCAAACTGCTTTATATTAGCTGCGTTGAGTACAAACACGGGGCGGGTTATTGTTTCACCGCCCTCAACGCTATAGGTTACATTTACGTGCTTATAGGAGAAGAGCGCCTTACCGCACAGATAGGCGTAGCTCAGGAACCCTCTTATCTTGCTGCCGGAAATGCGGCGTGCAATCTCAGCGTCAAAGCCGGTGCCGCAGGTGCAGAAGAATGGGTGGCCCATGACCGTTCCGTAATCCACAGGCTTGGGCTCGTTACGTTTAAGGGCGTCAATTGACTTGTGAGGAATCTTGGTCTTGATGTTCAGCTCTCTGGCCAGTCCGTTGCCGGAACCCATTGGGAATATGGCAAGAGATGTTTTTGAACCCACTACCGCCGATGCCACCTCATTTACGGTACCGTCACCACCTACTGCCACCACTATGTCTGTGCCTGAGGCTACAGCCTCCTTTGCCAGCACATTTCCGTGGCCGGCATACTTAGTGTGGCACACCTGAAAATCGTATGTTTCATGGAGCGCCCTTATAGCCAGATCCACCCAAAACTTGTGTTTTGTGATGCCTGATACAGGATTGATTATGAACAGTACCCTTTTTTTCTCCATTACGGGCTGTTAGTGTTTTGCCTTGAAACTCATGTCTAAACTCTTAACAGAGTGGGTGAGTGCGCCTACAGATATAACATCCACGCCACACTCAGCGTAGTCACGGATAGTATCGTATGTAATACCGCCTGATGACTCTAATTCAAATCTGCCAGCCACCATCTCCACCGCCTTCTTGGTATCAGGAATAGAGAAGTTGTCAAGCATTATACGGTCTATGCCGCCTACAGACATTGCCTCCTGCAGCTCGTCAAAGTTACGAACCTCCACCTCTATCTTGAGTTTCTTGCCCTTCTCTTTAAGGTACTGCTGCGCGCGTGTAATGGCGTTTGTAACACCGCCTGAGAAATCCACGTGGTTATCTTTCAGTAGAATCATGTCATAAAGGCCTATGCGGTGGTTCTCTCCGCCGCCAATCTTAACAGCCTGTTTCTCCAAAAGGCGCAGGCCCGGAGTGGTCTTGCGGGTGTCAAGCACACGGGTTTTAAGGCCTTCAAGACGCTTGACATATTTGCGAGTGATGGTTGCCACGCCGCTCATGCGCTGCATGATGTTCAGCATTAGGCGCTCGGTCTGGAGAAGTGAGAGAACCTTGCCCTCCACTTCAAAAGCAATATCGCCAGGCTTCACCTCATCGCCGTCATGCAGGAACTGGGTCATCTTCAGGGTAGGGTCAAATGCGTTGAATATACGCTTTGCCACCTCCACGCCGGCCAGCACGCCAGTGTCTTTGATGATAAGCTGTGAACAGCCCATCTCTGTGGGCGGTATGCAGCACAGCGATGTGTGGTCTCCGTCACCTATGTCTTCTGCAAACCAGTACTTTATTAAAGCGTCAAGATTGTCGTATTCCATAATAATTATGTATTTTTGTGAATTGTTAAAGGCAAAGATACAAAAAAAAATGAAAATCACTCTTCTTGTGGTGGGTAAAACCACTGATACGTTAGTTGAAAGTCTTACAAACGTGTATATTAAGCGTCTGGAACACTATCTGGACTTTCAGTTTCAGGTGATTCCGGAGCTAAAAAACACCAAGGCCATGAGTGAGGCGGAACAGAAACAGCGTGAAGGCGAGCTGATTCTGAAAACCGTGCCTGCCGGCTCACGCATTGTGCTGCTTGATGAGAAGGGCGGGGAGTACACATCGGTGGAGTTCTCTCAGAAAATCTCCGCTTATATGAACAGCGGGCAGAAGAACGTGGTGTTCATAATAGGTGGCCCTTACGGTTTCAGCCCCGATGTCTACAAGGCTGCGCATGAAAAACTCTCGCTCTCCAAAATGACGTTCTCTCACCAGATGGTTCGCGCCATATTTGCGGAGCAGCTTTACAGGGCTATGACCATTCTAAAAGGGGAACCATATCACCACAGTTGAAACATTTACGTCATATTAAACGTATGTTTGAGATTCTTCGTTTCATTTCATTACACTCAGAATGACGAGATTAGGAAATATTTTGTATTTTTACGGCGTTAAACCAATCATTAACAGTTATGAAACAGAATTCAGAAATTAGAGAAATGGCTTACAATGTTGTAAAGCCAAATTGGAAAAAGTCGCTTGTTGCAACAATAATCTATATTGTTGCTGTTAGCATTCCGTCATGCTTCAACCAGATATTCCCATACGGATCTTCTACTGGGTATATAGGAGGCTTGTTGAACCTTGCTACTTGGTTATGCATTGCAGCACCAGCTACATTTGCATACGCTAACGCTATGCTTAGTTTCTACCGTGGCGACATTGAGGATGCAACAAACAACATGCTTGGTTATGTAAAGACACAAGAGAGCTATAAAAGAAGCTTAAGTGTAGGTGCTCTCACATTCCTTTACACCTTTCTGTGGTCACTCTTGCTTGTCATCCCAGGTATCATCAAGGCATACTCTTACGCAATGACATGCTTTATTGCAAAAGAGAATCCAGACCTTACTGCAGAGCAGGCAGTTCTTGCAAGTATGAAGATTATGGATGGCAACAAGATGAAGCTTTTCCTTCTTGACCTGAGCTTCATTGGCTGGATTATCCTTAGTATCTTAACCTTTGGTATTGGATTTATTTTTGTAGCACCTTATATGGAGAACGCTCACGCTGCATTCTATGAGGAGCTTGTTGCTGGCGCTAAGATAAGCGTTGCTGATAATACTGAGGCTGTTGCTGAGGCTAAGTAATCTAAACCTCTGACAAATTAAAAGAGCGATTCCATCTGGAACCGCTCTTTTTGTATGCGTATGTGTTATAGTTTTATTACTTCTCTGCTCCCATCTCTGGGTCAATAAGAATACGTCCGCAGTGCTCGCAAACTATGATCTTCTTACGTGAACGGATGTCAAGCTGGCGCTGTGCCGGAATCTTGTTGAAGCAGCCGCCGCAGGCGTCACGCTCTACAGATACTACGGCAAGACCGTTACGTGCGTTCTTTCTGATACGCTTAAATGCCTGAAGGAGGCGTGGCTCAATCATTGACTCAATATCCTTGGCCTCTTTTCTGAGTCTCTCCTCATCCTGCTTGGTCTCAACTATGATCTCTTCAAGCTGCTCTTTCTTCTCAGCAAGTATGCTCTGCTTCTCATCAAGGCTTCTCTGTGCGCTTTCAAGTTCTTCATCCTTGCGCTCCTTGGCAGCCTCAAAATCCTTAATCTGCTTCTTAGCAAGCTCAATCTCAAGAGTCTTGAACTCAATCTCCTTAGAGAGGTGGTCAAACTCACGGCTGTTGCTTACGTTGTCTATCTGCTCTTTGTACTTTTGAGTAAGAGCCTCAGACTCCTTGATCTTGTTGCCACGGGCTGCTGTTTCAGTAGCAATTGTGGCTATGTCAGCCTTAATGTTTGCTATACGTGTGTTAAGACCCTCAATCTCATCTTCAAGGTCCTGAACCTCGATAGGTAGCTCACCACGGAGAATCTTTATCTTGTCAATTTCAGTAACTTTGTTCTGGAGCTGATGCAAAGCTTTAAGTTTCTCTTCAACTGAGAAATCCTTAGTCTGTTCGTTGTTTTCTGCCATGTCTGTTATAAACTGTTTATAGGACTTTTTCCTGTTTCTGAAAAATAGAGTGCAAATGTAGGCAATTTTTTTGAAATTATATTAAAAAATATCTCTTTTGTGAATTGCTCGCTCTCAAAATGTCCTATGTCTGCAATAATCATTTTGCCCAGCGATGTAAAGTATTGGTGGTATTTGACATCGGCGGTGATGAAAATGTCAGCTCCCTGGCGCAGAGCTTCATCTATAAGGAAGGAGCCGCTGCCACCGCATACGGCCACTCTCTCTATGCTTTTGCCACGCAGGTCTGAATATCTGACGCTCTGGCAGTTGAAAGTCTCTTTGACTTTGCTGAGGTAATCATCTTCTGTATATGGAAACTCTGTGTCTCCTATCATGCCAAGCCCCTCTGTGCCCTCAGGATTGTCAAGAATAGTGCAGTTCTTCAGTCCGAGCTTGCGGCACATCATACCGCTCACTCCATCTGCCGCGCGGTCCATGGCTGTGTGTGACGAGTATATTGAGACTCCGTTTTTTATAGCTTTTATGACAAGTGCCGCTGTGGTGTCTGATGGTGAGAGTTTCTTCAGCCCTGAGAATATGAGCGGGTGGTGTGACACTATCAGGTTGCAACCTTTGGCTATGGCTTCATCAAGCACCTCTGGCGTTACGTCCACGCATAGCAGTGCTCCTGTGGCTTCATCGGTGAGCGGTCCTACCTGCCAGCCGCAGTTGTCCCACTCTTCCTGCAGACGTAGCGGGGCGGTCTGTTCAATTAGATTTGCTATATCTGTTAATCTAATCATGTTTGATTTACGCACGTCATGCTGAGTTTTGCGAAGCATCTCATAATTGAGAGGTAGATTCTTCGCTAATGCTCAGAATGACGTAGAATTTACTGTTTTTTACAAAGAATCATTGAACTGGAGGCGGGAACGGAGATGTTAGGGCGGTTCCATTTGTAGATGCCGTTCTCATTTATCTCCTCACCGTTGCCTACAACCCACCAATTGTCTTGCGGAATATCCATGCTGATTGGGTAACGGTTGCCGTTATGTATTATAAGCAAGCGGTTCCACATATCGCCGCCGGCATTATCATCAATGGTGTAGGCCACTAGACAAGCTTGGTTTGCAGAAAGGAAATGCAGATGCTCCTGAATCTCCTTTGTGGTGGCAAGATGTAGGGCAGGGTGCCTTCTACGCAGATTTATAAGACCTTTTATATAGCGGACACTCTGCTGGTATTTGCTCTTGTTCTCCCATTCAATCTGGTTTATGCTGTCTGGTGACTGATATGTGTTATGCACGCCTCTCTTTGTGCGCATAAGCTCCTCGCCTGCATAGATGAAAGGCACTCCTTGTGAGAGTATTATAACAGACAGAGCCAGACGTACAAACTTGCCTATCTCCTGATGTGTAGCGTTCTCTGGTGCGGCGTATGTCAGTTTGTCCACAAGACAGAGGTCATCATGACACGATACGTAGTTTATTGACTGATATGGCTCGTTAGCCCATGCAAAGTTTGAGTAGTTTATAAGTCCGTAGTGAATCTGGCTATGAGATGTGGCCGCCACTGTGCCAAACTTTATGGTCTCATCATAACCCTGACGTCCGCTGGCAAAACCTGGCTCACGTGAGTTGGCCCAGCTGCCTTTAAGTGCGTCACGCAGGTCATCTCCAAACACACCCACACCTGTCATCTGGTTCACGTGCTGCTTCACGGCTCTCTGCTCGTATGGAAGCGGTGAGTCTCCGGCGCTCCAGCCCTCTCCATAGAGGAACAGGGTAGGGTCTATCTTGTCAAGCTCAGCCCTTAGTTGTTTTACGGTCTCTGTGTCATGTATGCCCATGAGGTCCATTCTGAAACCGTCCACGTGATACTCTGTGGCCCAGTATTTCATGGACTCTATTATGTAGCGGCGTACCATAGGCCTTTCACTGGCGGTCTCATTACCGCACCCTGAGGCGTTAGAGTAACTGCCGTCTGAGTTGTGGCGGTAGTAGTAGCCAGGTGTGGTCATGCTGAAAGCTGAATGCTCCCATGTGTAGGTGTGGTTGTAAACCACATCCATAATAACTCGCAGGCCGTTCTTGTGCAGAGCCTGAACCATCTGCTTGAACTCACGTATGCGGCAGTATGGGTCATACGGGTTAGTGGAGTAGCTGCCCTCAGGTACATTGTAGTTTAGAGGGTCATATCCCCAGTTGTATTTGTTGTCCTGTAGTTTTGTCTCATCAATTGTGGCAAAATCAAAGGCTGGCATTAGATGTATGTGTGTGATGCCTAACTCCTTAAGGTGGTCAAGACCAGTAGTCTGCCCCGTGGAGTTCTTTGTCCCCTCTTCAGTGAATGCAAGGAACTTGCCTTTGTTCTGTATGCCTGATTCCGGAGACATGGAGAAGTCTCTCACGTGAATCTCATATAATATAATGTCTGAGAAGTTTTTAAGCTCAGGGCGCTTGTCATCGCTCCAGCCTTCCGGGTCAGTGTCTTTCAACTCTATCACGGCGCCGCGCTTCCCGTTCACACCCACAGCCTTGGCGTAAGATCCTGGTGTCTCTTCAAGCCACTGCTCTTCAAATTTTACCTGAAATGTGTAGAATTTGTTCCTGATATCTCCAGTAACGGTGGCACTCCATGTGCCGTCCTTAGCCTTCTTCATCTGCTGTGTGTGAAAGGCGGTGCCGCCTTCGCCCTCTTCATAAAGGCGGACAATGGCGTCATCAATATCGGGTGACCATATCTTGAATATTGTTTTCTCAGGGGAGTAAGTTACTTCCAAATCCTGCCCTTTATATACAGGGTAGTCATCAAAACTATTGTAGTGAACTGGGAAATCAAGGGGTGCCATAATCAGCAAATTAAAAACATTAACCTCGCAAATATAATTTTTTTGTTGCTGAGATAAAAGAGGAAAGGGGATAAGTTGCTCTTATTTAATGTTTTTTAACTAAGACTCGGCTTAGATGTTAAAGTATCCCAAAGCGTATCAGACGGTGCTGGCGCCACAATCGTTATAGGAAGTTTGCTTACCGGATGAATGAATTCAACCTTGTGTGCATGAAGACTTATACTGCCGTCTTTGTTCGAGCGGGGAAAACCGTATTTCAGGTCTCCTTTTATAGGGCAACCCATGGCCGCCAACTGGCAGCGAATCTGGTGGTGGCGCCCTGTCTGAAGGTCAACTTCAAGCAGTGAGTAGTTGTCAGAACGGGCTATTGTGCGGTAGCTGAGTATGGCCTTCTTTGAGCCGTACTTTTCAGTGTCATACGCAAATGACTTGTTCATCTTCTCATTCCTTATGAGATAGTGAACAAGAGTACACTCAGGGTTTTCAGGTGTGCCTTTTACTATGGCCCAGTAGGTCTTTTTCATCTCATGGCCGCGCAGCATCTCATTAAAGCGCTCTAGCGCCTTGCTGGTCTTGGCAAAGACAACCACACCGCTCACAGGACGGTCAAGTCTGTGGATAACACCGCAGAAAACATTGCCAGGCTTGTTGTATTTCTCCTTTAGCCACTGCTTAAGCATCTCCACCAGCGGGGTGTCGCCGGTTTTGTCGCCTTGCACAATCTCTCCAGGAGCCTTGTTTACAGCGATGATGTGATTATCTTCATAGAGAATTTCCATTTCTTTGTTTTACAGCCTCGTAAATAAGAATTCCAGCCGCAACAGATACGTTGAGAGACTGGATGTTGCCCAATATTGGTATGCGTACCTGCTCGTCACAAAGTGCCATTATCTCCGGCGATATGCCAGTATCCTCCGCCCCCATGACAATGGCTATAGGCTCTGTGTATGAGGCCTCAGTGTAGTTGAGAGCTGCTTTCTCGCTTGCCGCCATAATCTTGAGTCCAGACTCTTTGAGGAAGTTCACAATGTACTCTAAGTTGTGCTCGCGGCAGACAGGTATGTTAAGCAGCGCACCCGCCGATGTCTTGATGGCATCCGCATTAACAGGTGCGCTGTTTGTTTGTGAAATCACTATGGCGTCCACACCTGCGCACTCGCAGGTACGGGCTATGGCTCCAAAGTTACGTACGTCAGTAACTCCGTCAAGCACCACTATAAACGGTGACTTGGCGTCTTCATAGAGCTGAGGTATTATTTGGGTGGTGCGGGCGTATGTTATAGGAGATATAAAGGCAATGGCACCCTGATGGTTCTTACGAGTGATGCGGTCAATCTTCTCAACCGGCACTCTTACCACAGGAATGTTCTTTCCCTTGACTGCATCAAAAAGCTCTTTTGCAATCTCACTTTTCATGTCCTTCTTCAGAAGGATTTTCTCTATCTCTGTGCCGGCCTCTATCGCCTCAATAATGGCTCGCAGACCAAATATAATATCATTCATATTGTAATTCTCAACTCTCAATTCTCAACTATTTCTGTAGTGCTTCCATTATCTTGCCCTCAAGTTCATCGGCGAGTTCTGGGTTGTCTGCAATGAGCTTCTTGACAGCATCGCGGCCTTGAGCCAGACGGCTGTCACCGTAGCTGAACCATGAACCGCTCTTCTTGATGATGCCGGTCTCAACGCCAAGGTCCACAATCTCGCCGGCACGTGAGATGCCTTCGCCAAACATAATGTCAAACTCTGCCTTGCGGAACGGAGGAGCCACCTTGTTCTTAACAACCTTAACGCGGGTCTGGTTGCCTATAACCTCGTCGCCCTCCTTAATAGCTGATACGCGGCGGATGTCAAGACGCACTGATGCGTAGTATTTAAGAGCGTTACCGCCGGTGGTGGTCTCAGGGTTGCCGAACATAACGCCAATCTTCTCACGCAGCTGGTTTATGAATATGCAGCAGGTGTTTGTCTTGCTTATGTTGGCGGTAAGTTTTCTCAGAGCCTGTGACATAAGGCGTGCCTGCAGACCTACCTTGTTGTCGCCCATGTCGCCCTCTATTTCAGCCTTAGGAGTAAGGGCTGCAACTGAGTCTATTACTATGATGTCTATCGCCGATGAACGGATTAGCTGGTCAGCAATCTCAAGTGCCTGCTCTCCGTTGTCTGGTTGTGAAATGAAGAGGTTCTCCACGTCAACGCCTAACTTCTCAGCATAGAAGCGGTCAAATGCGTGCTCTGCGTCTATAATGGCTGCAATGCCGCCCGCCTTCTGAGCCTGTGCTATGGCGTGAATGGCAAGTGTGGTCTTACCTGATGACTCAGGACCGTATATCTCAACCACTCTTCCACGTGGGTAGCCGCCTACTCCAAGTGCGTTGTTAAGTGCAATGGAGCCTGTAGGTATTACCTGTACGTCAACCACATGGTCATCACCCATCTTCATAATGGTGCCTTTGCCGTGGTCCTTCTCAATTTTATCAATGGCAAGCTGGAGTGCTTTAAGCTTCTCCAGAGCCGGTTGTTGTCTTTCTTCGCTCATATATAATTGTTTAATCGGTTTTCGGTTAATCGGTGAATCGATGTTATCTTTAAGCGCAAAGGTAGTCATAAAAAATTTCCCCTCAAAATGGGGAAAACCTAAAATAATCAACATTTAGGCCAAATTGTAACTGGCAGTTACAGTGATTAAACCAATAGTTACAGTTCCTACAAAAAGTTTAACAATCTTTAACTTTTACTCCTGCTCAAAGATGCTCAGACTGCGGTCAAGTACAGGCGTGTTAAGGTTTAGGAAGTCAACCACGCTGTGGAAAACGTGGTGCTGTGAAACTTCTGGCAGCGTCTTCATAACCCTCGACGAGTCTGACACCCACGCTATGAACGGAATCTCATACTGCTCTTTGGGGGCTATGTTAAGAGGCACCCCGTGCATATAAAGATTCTTCTCTCCAAGTGACTCTCCGTGGTCAGACACAAAGAGCATGCAGCTCTTCCAGCCGTCAAGACCTTTTAGCTCCTCAATTACACGGCTGAGAACATAGTCTGTATAGATTATGGAGTTGTCATACGCGTTAAAAAGTTCCTCCTGAGAGCATTTGCTAAGCTCCACGCTGGTGCATACAGGTGAGAACCTCTCAAATTCAGCGGGATATTTCTGGTTATATGACGGCCCGTGGCTTGTGCTGGTGTGCAGTACAATTAACACCTTGTTCTTGCCGCTTGAAAGAATCTCCTCCTTCAGCCCCGATGCAAGCTCTTCATCATATCCGCACACTTTGCAACCCTCACGGCTGCTGTAGTCAAAGGTCACGCTTCTTATGTGCAGAGGCGGCTCTCCCCAGTTTGTGCTGCGCCACACCGCATCGCCGCCGCAGCGGTAGATATAGTCTGGCAGCACCTCATAAAAATCACCCGTAGCGGCGTGCTCAAGTATGGCCTGAACGCCTGCAGTGGTGTATGTAGCGCTTGACTTTGCCGCATAGCAGTGCACTCCGTCAGTCTTTGAAAGCAGCGGGTTGGTATCCCTCTCATATCCGTAGAGTGAGAAGTGGTCACGGCGGGCAGACTCGCCTATAACAAGCACAGCCACAGCCTTTTCATCATTGCTAAAGGTGGCATCGGGGAGGGGAATGGCCACACGGTTACGCTCACGCTGCTGGCTCTGATACCTTATGGAGTTTATAATGTATGACCAAGGGAGCAGCAGACTGCCTATCACAGGGGCCTGCTTGTCTATCCACGTCCAGTTAGGGGCGTTGGAGAATGCCACCACAAGTATTATGCCCAATGCCACCCCGATGTTGGCAAAGAAGCGTTTCACACTGCCGTAGTTAATTTTTGTGAGACAGATGAAAAGTGCGGGCAGAACGCCCATGAAAAGTACGTACAGTATGGCGGCGGTGGAGTAGTAGCTTGTGGCCTCAGTGGTGTTTGTGTTGAAAACATTGCCCATCATGGTGTCATCAAGCATAACCTCGTAAGTATTTATAAAATAGATGCTTATGGCGTTGCCAATGAACAGTATTGACATAAGCGCCTTGCCCACAACCCTGCATAGATAGAGTATAAGGTAGAAGGCAAGGAAGTTTGCCGCCAGCATTATGAGAACCATGCTTGCCGTTATGGCCACGCCGTTAAAGTCAGCCTCCACATTTTCAGCCACCACACGGAAAAACGGAACATGGAAGAAAACCAGGTTTACGGCACTCAGCAGCAGCGCCATCCACGTAAGGCGCATATTTAATAGATTACTAATTTTCATAATCCCCAAAAATTATCTTTCAAAAAGCCTCAGTAGCCACATCTTCTTCTTGCCAATGGAGCCTCCGTACGGATGCTCACGCAGGGAGAGATTGAAAAGCGTGCTGCCCTTAAGAACTGTCTGTGGGTGGGTGAATTCACGGAATCCCCATTCACCATGATATGCTCCCATGCCTGAGTGGCCTGTGCCGTTGAAGGGCACACCCTTCACCATCATGTGTATGCACACCTCATTTATACATCCGCCTCCAAACTGCTGTGTCTGCATAACATGATTGGCCCAGCGCATATTCTTGGTAAACAGATACATGGCCAACGGATGTTCACGGTCAGCTATAGTATCCATCAGCGCATCCACCTCAGCATCGCGGAAAGTGACAACCGGAAGCAGCGGGCAGAAGAGCTCATGCTGTACAATGGAGTCATTAATATCTATAGGGTAAAGTATTGTAGGAGCATATTTGCAAGTGTCAGGGTTGCCAACTCCGCCAAAGATTATTTTGTCACGGTGCTCGTCAGCCAGCTTGGCACACTTGTTGTATGCGGCCGATGTTATGAGCCTAGGATACTCTGGGTTCAGCTCAGGATGTTCTCCAACCTGGGCTGTGAACGCCTGCTTCAAGGCTTTAAGGAATGGTTCTGCAACCTCCTCTGCCACAGCAATCTGGTTAATATTTATACAAATCTGCCCGGCATTGAGCACTTTGAAGAAGGCAATCTTGCGTGCGGCATCCTTTAGGTCAGCATCCTTGCGAACCACGCACCAGTTGCCAGTCTCACCTCCAAGTTCAAGCGCCACAGGCGTAAGATTCTTTGCCGCCTCAGCAAGCACGTGCTTGCCTACAGCAGGTGAGCCAGTGTAGAAAATCTTGTCAAAACGCTCGGCAAGGCACATGTCAGCCACATCATGTCCGCCATCTATGAGAGTAATATATTCAGGAGGGAAAACCTCTGCAAAGAACTTCTTAAGCACTGCTGTACTGGCTGATGATTTGGAACTTGACTTAATCACCACTGTGTTGCCGCCACACATGGCTGCAGCCACCACGCCTATGGTGAGCAGAATAGGGAAGTTGAACGGACTTATTACAAGAGACACTCCGTATGGCATCTTGTACACCTTTGTTATCAGGCTTGGTAAGCACATCAGTCCGCTAAAGTACATCAGTCCGCTAAAGTGACGCTCAGGACGTGACCAGCGTTTCAGCCCTGCCAGCATCTCGTTAATCTCCACTATGATAGGCCCTACGTCACACAGGTAGGCCTCCAGCTCACTGCGGCCAAGGTCTGCTGCCAGAGCGTCTATAAACTCCTGCTGATGTGCTATCACCTCTTTTTTCAACTTCTTGAGCTGCTCAATTCTCCACTCTACAGGCAGTGTAACTCCCGTACGGAAAAATTTACGCTGAGACAGCACAATGTTACTGATATCACTCTGAGTGTAATTCATAATATTATTAATAATGAGTTATCTGTTTCAAAACTTGCTCTATCTGAGTTACAAATTTACAAAAATAGGCTGACTAAAAGAATAGTCAGCCTATTTTTTATATAATACTAATGGATATTAGTTGTTCTCTGGGCGGAGTTTACGAACTACTGCACCAGCCTGCCACATCTCGCTGTTGCGGAGTGCCTCAAGCTCTTTGTTCAGTTTCTCACGGTAGTCTGGCTGAGAGTTTGAATCAATAGAGATCTGAGCCTCGTTACCGCACTTAACGCTTGCATAAAGCTTCTGCATTACTGGCTTGATAGCATCGTGGAATGGGCCCATCCAGTCAAGAGCACCACGCTGAGCTGTAGTAGAGCAGTTAGCATACATCCAGTCCATACCGTTCTCTGCAAATAGAGGGCCAAGTGACTGAGTAAGCTCCTCAACTGTCTCGTTGAAGGCCTCAGATGGTTCGTGACCATTCTCACGGAGAACCTCATACTGTGCAAGAAGCAGACCTTGGATTGCACCCATAAGTGAACCACGCTCACCAGTAAGGTCAGATGTAGCCTCTTTAAGGAATGTAGTCTCAAACAGGTAGCCTGAACCTACACCAATACCAAGAGCTATTACACGGTCAAAAGCCTTGCCAGTGGCATCCTGCCAGATAGCGTATGAAGAGTTAAGACCGCGGCCCTGGAGGAACATACGGCGCAGTGATGTGCCTGAACCCTTAGGAGCAATCATGATAACGTCAACATCTTTTGGTGGAACTATGCCAGTGCGGTCATTCCAAGTAATACCAAAGCCGTGTGAGAAGTAAAGTGCCTTGCCTGGGGTAAGGTTACGCTTTACAACTGGCCACTGCTCAATCTGAGCTGCGTCTGAAAGCAGATATTGTATAATGGTACCGCGCTTGCAAGCCTCCTCAATCTCAAACAGGGTCTCACCTGGCACCCAGCCGTCAGCAACAGCCTTGTCCCATGTTTTGCCTTTACGCTGGCCTACAATCACGTTAAAACCGTTATCACGCAGGTTAAGTGATTGACCAGGACCTTGTACGCCGTAACCTATTACAGCGATAGTTTCATTTTTAAGCACCTCACGTGCCTTCTCAAGTGGAAATTCCTCGCGGGTAACAACATTCTCTATTACACCGCCAAAATTAATCTGAGCCATTTTTTTATTAAGTTAATAGTTAAAATTCTTTCGTCATGCTGAGCTTTGCGAAGCATCTCACAATTAGATGTGCAAAGTTACAATAATTATTTAGATTCCTCTCTTCTGCGTTCCTCAATTTTTGCAAGCATATCGCTGAGGCGCTCTTTTTTGCCTCTTGTTATGGCCACACGGCCGCTTCGTATGAACTGAAGCACCCCGATGCGAGCCTGAAGCTCGTTAAACATCTCCTGTGTCTCTGTGTAGAGCCCTGTTTTCTCTATTACTATGCAGTTCTCTAAAATCTCAATCACACGGGCGTTATACTTACGTATGAGCGGCTCTATGCCACCCATTGAAAGCACTTTGTCAGTAGCAAGTTTGTAGAGCGCAATCTCCTGATACACAAGCTCATCATCGGTGTTATAATAAGCCTTTAGAATATCAACACGCTTGTCTATCTGCTTAACCACCTTCTCTATAGTGTCTTGGTCAGTGTAGGCGGTTATGGTGAACTTATGTATTCCCGGCAGCGCAGACGGCGATACTGAGAGTGTCTCAATATTTATCTGGCGGCGGGTGAACACAATTGTAATCTGGTTCAGCAAACCAGGTACGTTCTCAGAAAAGACGGTTACTGTATATAGTTGGTTCATGTATTATTATGGTGAATCGGTAAATCGGTGAATCGGTGAATCGTCAACTGTCAAATGTCAACTGTCAACTAATTAAAATATTTGTTACTTTGCTGCCTGCGGGAATCATAGGATATACAAGCCCCTTCTCATCACACTCAACCACAAGCAGGTATGGTTTGTCATCTTTTATCATGTCCGCAATGGCGGCATCCAGTTCTGCACGCTCAGTAACATGGCTTGTGCTTATACCGTAGGCGGCTGCTATGGCGCAGAAGTCAGGGTTTGAAAGCGGGGTGGAGGAGTAGCGCTCATGCCAGAACAGCTCCTGCCACTGGCGCACCATGCCCAGGTAGTTGTTATTCATAAGAATAATCTTAACACCAAGCTGCTCCTGCATTATTGTACCAAGCTCCTGCATTGTCATCTGGAAACCACCGTCGCCGCAGAATAGGCAGACAGTGCGCTCTGGTGCTCCAACCTTGGCTCCAAGTGCCGCAGGAATACCAAATCCCATAGTTCCGGCACCGCCCGATGTGACCACGCTGCGTTTCTTCTTGAAACGGAAGTAACGCACGGCCTCCATCTGGTTCTGACCCACGTCAGTAACAAGTATCGCCTCACTGCGTGTGGCGTCAGAAACCTTGCGCACCACCTCACTCATGGTTATTGGTGAGCCGGCATCGGGGTTAAGCTGCTTATTTATAACAAGATTGAACTCCTTCTCTTTATATGGCTGGAATGAGTAAATCCAATCTTTATGCTCATTCTTATTTAGAAGCGCTGTAACAGCAGGCAGAGTCTCCTTAACATTGCCAAGTACTGCCACAGTGGTCTTAACGTTCTTGTCTATCTCAGCCACATCTATGTCAAAGTGGATTACCTTGGCCTGCTTTGCGTATGATTTTAAATCACCTGTTATGCGGTCGTCAAAACGCATTCCTATGGCAATGAGCACGTCACACTCATTGGTCTTGATGTTAGGACCTATGTTGCCGTGCATACCAAGCATTCCCATGTTAAGAGGGTAGTCTGTCTCCATAGCGCTCTCGCCAAGCATTGTCCATGCGGCAGGGATGTCAGCCTTCTCAAGGAATGCCTTAAGCTCACTCTCCGCCTCGCCAATTGTAACACCGTGGCCTACAAGGGCAAACGGCTTCTTGGCTGAGTTTATAAGTTCCGCTGCGGCTGCCACCGCCTCAGTGTCAAGGTGGTGATGCGGAATGTAGCTGCGTATAAAATCACAAACCTCAGGCTTGAACTCAACCTGCTCAAGCTGGGCGTTCTTGGTGAAGTCAAGCACTACAGGACCTGGACGTCCGCTCTTGGCAATATAGAATGCACGAGCCACAGCCCACGCTATCTCGCTGGCGTGGCGTATCTGATAGCTCCACTTGGTGATAGGCTGGGTGATGCCCACCATATCTATCTCCTGAAATGCGTCAGTGCCAAGCATGGTGTCACTCACCTGACCTGTGATAACCACAAGCGGTGTGCTGTCCATAATGGCATCTCCTATACCTGTAATTGTGTTTGTTGCGCCAGGACCGCTGGTCACAATGCAGACTCCCGGCTTCCCTTTCACTCGTGCATACCCCTGGGCAGCGTGTGTGGCACCCTGCTCATGGCGTGTGAGAATGTAGCGCACCTTGTCCATATAGTCATAAAGTGCGTCAAAAACCGGAATTATACTCCCTCCAGGATACCCAAAGATGGTATCCACGCCCTCATTCATCAGGGCCTCCATCAATGCTTGTGAACCAGTCATTATCTTAATAATAGATGTGTTTGAAACCGCAAAGATACGAAATATCTCCTATCTAACCAAATAACGCTCCAGCCTGTCCAGCCCCTCTTTTATACGTTCAAGCGAGTTGGCGTAGGAGAAGCGAACATAGTGGGAGCAGATGCCAGTGCCAAAGTCAACGCCTGGAGTTATACCCACATGGGCATTCTCCAGAACGTCAAAGGCGAACTTCAAGGAGTCTGAAGTAAAGCGTGAAGCATCAGCAAATATGTAGAAAGCCCCCTGTGGGTCTTTAGGAATAACAAATCCCATTGAGCGCAGTCTCTCAATCATGTAGAGCCTGCGCTTGTTGTATGTAGAGAGCATCTTCTGCTCATAGTCTGATTTGTCTCGCAGAGTGCTTATGCCAGCCTTCTGTGCGGTTGAAGAGGCGCAAATCAAAAAATTCTGCCCCATCTTCTGTAACGCCGCCATATATTTTTGAGGCGCTATCAGGTAACCGAGCCTAAGGCCAGTCATGGCAAAACGCTTGCTGAAACCGTTAAGCACAATGGCGTCATCGGCGTACTCAAGCATGGAGTGTGCCTTGCCCTCATAAACAAGCCCGTGATAAATCTCGTCACTCACCACTGTCACCCCTAATGTGGTAAGTTCACGCATGAACTTCTCTGAAAGAATTGCTCCTGTGGGGTTCATGGGGGAGTTGATGAAAATGGCGGCTGTGTTTGAGTTTATTTTGGATTTTATATCATCAATGTTATACTCAAAACCTTTGGCTGGGTCAAGATCTACATACACAGGTTTGGCGTGAGCCGCAAGCACAAAATTCTTGTAGCAGGCGTAACCTGGGTTTGACAGTATCACCTCAGAACCTGGGCTGCAAAGAAGCATTGTAACTAACAGTAGCGCTGGCGATGTCCCGCTCGTAACCAGTATGCGGTCTGGAGATACGTTCACACCATACTCTCTATTATAGAGAGATGCAATCTCAGCTCTGAGCTCAGGGTCCCCAAGGGAATGGGTGTAATGAGTGACGTGCTTATTGTAAGCCTCATCCACAGCCCCACGCACACATTCAGGCACGTCAAAGTCTGGTTCTCCCACTTCAAGGTGTACAATGTCAATACCTTGACGGCTCATCTCTCCAG
>ONBO01000045.1 GCA_900316125.1 uncultured Bacteroidales bacterium
CCGCGCCAAGAGCCGTCTTGTGTATCTCAGCTGAAGGCGGCGTGCCGCTTATTCCGCAGAGATATATTCCTTGCAGACGGAACGCATCGGCGGTACGGAAGAATGAACCTATATTATTGAGGCTCCGCACATTATCACTCACCAGGACAAATGGAGCCTTGGCAGAAGCCTTAAATTCCGCCACACTTATACGCCCCATCTCCTCTATAGTAAGTTTCTTCATTTTTTATATGCACATAGTTGGTGCAAATATAGCGATTTTTTACTAAATTTGCACACAATAAAAACGAATTATGCCGTTAGAACACCCTATTTTCAATTCCAACACGTACATAACTCTGCTGCTGATGTTTATAGTAACACTCAGCCTGTTTATCCATGTACATCACACAGGCAGATTCAATATATTGGCGACCATTCTCTTGCCACCTGACTCCAGAGGTTTTAACAACCCCGTGTCCAACTTTCAGCTTATGCCGCTGCTGCTTACCGCATTCTCACTGCTCGGCTACTCATCAATGGCTCTAAGCCTCACACCCATAGCTGACACCTGGGGCAATTTAGGTCTGATACTACTATCCGTCATTCTCTTCATAGCATTGAAATACCTTCTGGTAATGGCCACATTCAGAACTTTATACCCCGATGTGGAGCCTGGGTTCATATCCAGATACCACCAGTTCACCGTGTTAGGAGGCTTGCTATGCCTCATAGGCAGGGCAGTGCTCTCATTCACAGTTGACTACACTATGGAGAATGCATGGACAACCGCCTACGTAATAGGCACAATCTATTGTATTAGTGCAGCTTACATATTCTTCACAACATTTATTAAAGATATACGCTCCATATTACGTCTTTTTTTGTACCTTTGCACCCTCGAAATTATACCAGTACTTGTGTACCTAAAGGCACTCTCATTGGTATAAGAGCAAAGTAAGGATTACGAAAAAAACGAATATAGAGGTGAAAATCAGAAAAGTTCTTGTTTCGCAGCCCAAACCTCTGACAGAAAAGTCACCATATTATGACATCGCAGCCAGATATGGAGTAGAGATAGTTTTCCGTCCGTTCATCAAGGTTGAAGGGCTTTCTTTCAAGGAGTTCATGGCTCAGAAAGTTGAGGTTCTGAACTATACTGCAATAATATTCACGGCACGTACAGCCATTGACCATTTCTTCCGTCTTAGCCATGAGATGAGAATAAACATACCTGAGGATATGAAGTACTTCTGCATATCTGAGAGTATAGCCCTGTATCTGCAAAAGTACATCCAGTACCGCAAGCGCAAGATATTCTTCTCACCCACAGGCAAGTTCCAGGATTTGATACCGGCACTTAAGAAGCACAGCAATGAGAAATACCTCATGGCCGTGTCAGACGTCAACAAAGATAACAACGTGTCACTCCTTATTGAGAACAACATAAGCTTCACAAAGGCGGCGTTCTACAAGACAGTGAGCAATGACTTCGCCCCCGATGAGCCGTTTGACTACGATATGCTCGTATTCTTCTCTCCTGAGGGTATAAACTCACTGCAGAAGAACTTCCCTGACTTTGTACAAGGCGACACTGTGATAGCCACATTTGGAGCCACCACAGCCAAGGCGGTTACAGATGCTGGTCTGCGCCTTGATCTTTCAGCTCCAAACGCCCAGGCGTCATCAATGTCAGACGCCATAGACCTATACTTCAAGGAGAACAAGGTCAACAAGAAATAAAAATACCACATATATAATTGAAATCTCCCTAATTTTCACTAAATTTGGGAGATTTTTATTTTATGCCGGAAACATTCAAAAAACTAGAGAGGCTCTGCAGCGAGACCGCAATTGAAACTCTTTTCAAAGGAGGCAGGAAGGTGCGCGCCTTCCCGTTCCTGGCCATTTGCCTGAAACGTGAGAGCAATGACCCTGCACGCATACTTATCAGCGTGGCCAAGAAGCGGTTTCATCATGCGGTGGACCGCAACAGCGTTAAGCGCAAAGTGCGTGCGGCATACCGCACATCTGGGAAGTTCCCTGCTGGCTATGATGTCGCGCTCATTTATATTGGAACAGGGGAGGAAAGCGTTGATAGAATCAATGAGGCTATTAAACGTGTTAGGGATGAAATGGATAATGGATAATTAACTTTCAATTTTCAACTGTCAACTAAAGGAAGAATATCAATAATCGGTGCTCGGGAGCACAACCTGAAAAACATTTCAGTGGAGATTCCGCACGGCACGCTCACGGTGATAACCGGTTTGAGCGGCAGTGGCAAGTCATCTCTGGCTTTTGACACCATATACGCTGAGGGGCAGAGAAGATACATTGAAACATTCTCAGCCTACGCCCGCCAGTTCCTTGGCGGAGGTGAGAGGCCAGACGTGGACCAGATTACAGGTCTGAGCCCTGTGATAGCCATTCAGCAGAAGACCACCAATAACAACCCACGCTCCACTGTAGGCACCACCACGGAGATATATGACTACCTGCGTCTGCTCTACGCAAGAGCAGCTGAGGCGTACTCTTACGTAACAGGGGAGAAGATGGTAAAGTATACTGAAGACCAGATACTTGAGCTCCTGATGACCGCCTACAGGGATAAAAAGATATACATGCTTGCGCCGCTTGTGCACTCCCGCAAAGGGCATTATCGTGAGCTCTTTGAGACCCTGCGCAAGAAGGGCTACCTGAATGTGAGGATTGACGGCAATATAGAGCAGATAACACCTGCCATGAAGCTTGACCGCTACAAGACCCACGATATTGAGGTGGTTATAGACCGCCTGCTTGTAACAGAAAAAGATGAGGCCCGCATACGCCGCTCCATGAAGAGCGCGCTGGAACAGGGCGACGGCGTCATGATGGTGATAGACAAGGATGACGAGAGCCGTTCCCGTTACTTTTCAAGCAGGCTGATGTGCCCCACATCGGGGATTTCATACTCCACCCCGGCACCTAATGACTTCTCATTCAACTCACCAAAAGGGTGCTGCCACAAATGCCACGGAACCGGATTTGTGACACAGGTTGACATAGACAAGATAATACCAGATAAGAAACTTTCAATAAAGGAGGGGGCTATCGCTCCGCTTGGCAAAAGCAAGAATACACTGATATTCACACAGATAGCCACCATTTGTGAAAACAACGGGTTCTCCATTGACACTCCTGTAAGCGAGCTTTCAGAGGAAGTCATTGACCTGATTATCAATGGCAGTGAGGAGCGGATAGTTATAAAAAGCCCCGTGGAGGGAGTAAGCGGCTACGCCACCACCTATAACGGCATAGCCCAGTACCTGAACATTGATGAGAACGAGGCCTCAGCCACTGAGAAGAAATGGGCGGAGCAGTTCTCGCAAACTGTAGTGTGCCCTGAGTGTGGCGGCAGCAGACTCAAGAAGGAGGCTCTATACTACCGCATCGCCGGAAAGAACATAGTAGAGCTCTCCAATATGGACATAAAGGAGCTTTACGAGTGGTTCAACTGTCTGGAGCCTCAGCTCACAGAAAACCAGAAGAAGATTGCAGCCCCTATTGTTAAGGAGATTAGCAAGCGCCTTAAGTTCCTACTTGATGTGGGGCTAAGCTACCTTCAGCTGAGCCGCGCGTCAAACTCACTCTCAGGCGGAGAGAGCCAGCGCATAAGGCTTGCCACGCAGATAGGCTCAAATCTTGTGAACGTGCTCTACATACTTGACGAGCCCAGCATAGGCCTTCACCCAAGAGATAACACCCGCCTTATAAACTCACTCAAAGCGCTGCGAGACATTGGTAACACAGTGATAGTGGTAGAGCATGACATGGAGATGATGCTGTCAGCAGACTACATTGTGGACATGGGGCCAAAGGCAGGCCGCTTAGGAGGAGAGGTGGTGTTTGCCGGCACGCTTGATGAGATGATGAAGTCAGACACACTGACCACAGCATATCTTAAAGGGCTGCGCACAGTGGAGATTCCTTCTGTACGCCGATGTGGAAACGGCAGCACACTGTCAATAATAGGCGCCACAGGCAATAATCTTAAGAACGTTGACGTTACTATTCCGCTGGGCAGGTTTGTCTGCGTTACAGGCGTGTCAGGCAGCGGAAAGTCAAGCCTTATAAACGGAACGCTGAGAAGAGCCTTAAGCAAACACTTTTATGGCTCACTAGCCGAACCGCTACCCTACAAATCAATAGAAGGGATTGAGAATATTGACAAGATAATAGCGGTGGACCAGTCACCCATAGGACGCACACCGCGCTCAAACCCAGCCACATACATAGGCATATTTGCAGATATCAGAGAACTTTTTGTAGCGCTTCCTGAATCAAAGATAAGAGGCTACAAGGCAGGCCGTTTCTCATTCAATGTAAAAGGCGGCCGATGTCCAGAGTGCAGCGGCAACGGCTATAAGTGCCTGGAGATGGGCTTTATGGCAAACGTCTATGTCCCATGCCCTATATGCCGCGGCAAGCGCTATAACCGTGAGACACTGGAGGTGCGCTACAAAGGCAAGTCCATAGGAGATGTGCTTGACATGACATTTAACCAGGCTGTTGAGTTCTTTGAAGGAGTGCCGTCTCTACTCCACAAGTTAGAGGTGGTGCAGAGCGTTGGCCTAGGCTATCTGAAGCTCGGCCAGCCGTCCAACACACTCTCAGGCGGAGAGAACCAGCGAGTGAAACTGGCTGCAGAGCTCATAAAGAAAGACACAGGCCACACCCTCTATATACTTGACGAACCCACCACAGGCCTCCACTTTGAGGATATTAACATACTGATGGGAGTTCTGGATAAACTTGTGAACCGTGGGAACAGTCTTATAGTAATAGAGCACAACATTGACGTGATACGCCATGCAGACTACCTCATAGACATGGGGCCCGAAGGTGGCAGCGCCGGCGGCACTGTGGTCTGCTCCGGCACACCGGAAGAAGTTAAGGCCGCAGGTATTGGGGAGACTGCAAAGTACATTTGAGAGTTGAGAGTTGAAAGTTGAAAGTTAATGTAATATGAATGATATTCTGTATAGTAAAATGAGTGCATACTGCTCCAGCGCGGAGCGGTGCAGGGCAGATGTGGAGGAGAAGCTGCGCCGGGCGGAGGCCTCAGAAGAGGAGAAAGAGGCTATACTGGAGAGGCTTGTGGCTGAAGGGTTCATTGATGAGCGGCGCTACGCCAAGGCCTTTGCCGCAGACAAGTTCCGCTTCAGCAAATGGGGCAAGCGCAAGATAGAGTACGCACTGCGGGCAAAGAGAGTGCCGGAAGGCAACATCGGGGAGGCCATAGAGAATATAGACCCCGATGAATACGAACGCACAAGGCAGGAGCTTATGAAGGCCAAGGCAAAGACACTGAAAGGAGACCCTAATGAGATGACAAACCGAGCCAAGATATTGAGATTTATGGCAGGCAGAGGATTTATAGTACTGCTGATGGTTCTGCTGAATGTGGGCCTGGTGAAGGCGGACGGATACATCACCGGCACAGCACCAGACTACGCAGGCCGCAAGCTGGCGCTTACATACGAGGCAGACGGCATTACGCACGCAAGAGTGGCGGTAGACAGCTGCATGGTAGACAGCGCAGGCCGATTCCGTTTGGAGACACGTCTGGAGACCACACACAAATGCCTTATTGACTTAGGCTACTACAGAGGCGTGCTATTCGTGGAGCCATACAAAATCTATAATGTGAACCTGCCCCCGTATCGTGAGCCGTCAAAACAGGAGCTAACAAACCCTTACTTCGCCCCAAAAGAGGTGCTGCTGAGCCTGATAAACCCTGCACCAGATGACCTGAACATTAAGATAACAGCATTTGATGACACATTTGACGTGGTGTTCAACCGCCTAATACGCAAAGAGATCACGCCAGAGAAGATTGAAGATGAGATATTTGAGATGGAGTACAAGTTTGGAGACAAGTCACCATTCTTCACCACATACCGTTACTGCAACTACGCCATCCTAGTGAACCTGTACGAGCCCACTCAGCCGGACACCGCCATTGACGCATTTTTCATAAACGAGCCGGTGGCATATAACAATCCAGCCTACTGGGAAGCCTTCACAGTGCTGTTTGAACAGTACAAAAATGTTACAAAACTTGACGTGAACAAGCCGCTGGAAGAGCTTGTGATTGCACACCACGTGCTTGCAGGCTCCATGCCAGCCACAGCTCTAAGTAATGTTAACACCCCTGAAAACAAGTCGATAGCGGAGCGCGTGCAGAAGATGATTGACACTGGAGCAAGCGGTTCATACACCTTTACCACAAGCGTCACAAACATCGATGGAAAAACTCTTGACCTCAAAGATTTTGAAAGTCCGCAAATTTTTCTTATTTTTGCTAATTCAATGTTGAGTAGAAGTCTCTCCGACCTTGACTTTGCACAGCAGCGCAATGTGAAATGGAAGGGAAAGTGCGCTGTGTTAGTGGTCTTTCTTGACACCGATGCAGAAAATGTGTACCGTATTACACAAAAGTACAAGTCAAGAGATTTCATACTTTTCAGCACTGAGAACAGTGAGTTTGTAAAGGCGTTTGGCGTTAAGAGCGCCCCCGCATATTTTAGAATAGATACTGACGGTAAGATACTGGAATCACCAGCGGCAACCCCTGAGAATTTCAATCCAAACCTATGATAAAACATATACCAAATATTGTCACCTGCCTCAACCTGCTTTCAGGCTGCGTAGCAACAGTGTTTGCACTGCAAGGTGACGCATTTACCGCCACCATGTTCATACTGGCAGGTGCGGTTTTTGACTTCTTTGACGGTTTCCTGGCCCGCCTGCTTGACGCACATTCAGTGATAGGCAAGGATATGGACTCACTGGCTGATGACATAACATTCGGCCTTGCACCAGCCGCACTCATGTTCTCCCTCTTCAAGCAGTACCCTTACGTATCAGACGTTGCCGCCACCTATGTACCATATCTTGCATTTTTAATATCGGCGTTCTCTGCTCTGAGACTCGCAAAGTTCAACAATGACAAGCGCCAGACCAAATCATTCATAGGTCTGCCAACCCCAGCCAACGCACTTCTGATAGCCGGTATAACAAACGCCCCTATGGCCTCATTCATGTGGATGGACTGGCCTGAATTCGCCACACTCTGGACATGCCCTGGCGTAGGCCTCTCCGTACTGATAATTCTCACCGGCACGCTCTGTTATCTGCTTGTATCTGAAATACCTATGTTCTCACTCAAAGAGAGAGGCAAACTTCAATACATATTTATAGTGGTATGCGTACTTCTCATTCTGCTATGCGGCTTCTTTGGACTTGCCGTGGCCATGGCCACCTACATAACAATATCTTGGGTTATGATGATTATCAACTCTGACGATGTTTAGGAAGCTGCTGAGAACCATATTCCTGCTACCTGTCTATTTTTACAGAGCCTGCATCTCACCGCTCACCCCACCGTCATGCCGTTACACTCCCACATGCTCACAATACATGGTGGAGGCGGTAACCAAGTATGGAGTTTTCAAAGGCGGCTGGCTTGGCATCAAGAGGCTGCTGCGCTGCCATCCTTGGGGCGGAAGCGGCTATGACCCAGTCCCGTAACCTTAAATTTCAACTGCTATGTTGGATATCATTATTGCAAACACAAAAAAGACAGTGCAAGTTCAGGAAGGCACTACCCTTCTGGAGATACTTGAATCCTCAAACATTGAGAACAAAGGCAACATCGTGGGAGCTACAATGAACAACCGCCCTGCAGGTCTTAAAACACGCCTTTACATGAATCGCACAATACGGTTCATTGAAGCGTCAGATACTGATGGGAAGATGATATATCTCAACTCACTTGTACTTGTTCTGAATAAGGCAATATCTGATATTCTACCAGGAGGGAAGTTACGTGTGGAACACTCTATTAGCGACGGTTTTCTATGCCTTATAACAAAAGACAATGCTCCTGTTAGCACTGATGTGGTTACTAAACTACGCAGCAAAATGCAGGAGATTATTGATGCAGACAAACCTATACGGCAAATCTCAACACCTACCACACACGCCATTAAACTTTTCACAGAGAGAGGTCTTGACAGCATAGCAAACATACTAAAATATAGAAAAAACTTCTACACCACATATTTCTCTCTAGGAGACACTGTAGACTTTTTCATTGGAACGCTTGTACCGTCAACAGGTTATCTTAAAAAGTTCAATCTGCAACCATATTATGACGGAATATTATTGCAAGGCTCCGCCGATATTACTCTTATGCCAAAACTATACCAGACATACAAGAACAATTGGAGTCTGGAACGCAAGGCAAGACTTACAAACATTGCAGACCTTAACTCAATAAATATTGACCAGCAAAGCATCCTTATAAAAATATCAGAGGCACTGCATGAAAAAAACGTAGTACGTATAGCTGACAAGATAACAGGTAACCCAACCATCAGAGTGGTACTTATAGCCGGTCCATCATCGTCTGGAAAAACAACATTCTCAAAGCGTCTGAGCGTGCAGATTGCGGCATCGGGAATAAAACCCATAGCCCTGTCACTTGACAACTACTTTATAAACAGAGCAGACACGCCACTTGATGAGAACGGAGAGCACGATTTTGAAACATTGTACTCACTTGACTTAGATCGTTTTCATACAGATTTAAAAAATCTTATTGAAGGTTATGAAGTGGAGACGCCTATATACAACTTTGAGACTGGGCGGAGAGAACTCAAAGGTGTGACAATGAAACTCGGCGAAAACGAAGTGCTAGTAATAGAAGGTATTCATGCCATAAACCCGGAACTTACAAAGACACTGCCACAGGAAACCCTTTTCAAAGTGTTTGTATCCGCGCTGAACACACTCTCATTCAATGATCATAACTGCATCCCGGCTGATGACACCAGACTGCTCCGTCGCATAATAAGAGATTACAAATACCGCAAATACTCAGCGGAAGACACCATTCTGCGCTGGCCGAGTGTACGCCGTGGAGAAAAAAAATGGATTGAACCTTTCCAAGAAAGCGTTGATGAAATGTTCAACTCATCACTACTTTTTGAGCTTGCCGTAGTCCGCCATCAGGCTGAAACACTGCTTTTAGATGTGCCTCACTACAGCGATGCCTACCCCGTGGCGCACCGCCTTCTAAGGCTTCTCACATTTATAAAACCAATATCATTTGACAACATCCCCGCCATTTCCCTGCTCAGAGAGTTCCTTGGCGGCAGCGGATTTAAATACTAAAGAGAAACGGGGACCCAGCTTACCGCCAGTCCCCGTTCTCTTTTATTAGGTCTATAAGTGCTTCAACCGCTTCTTCCTGCGGAATATTCCGCCGGACTACTGTCTGGCCTTTATACAGGCTTATATGGTCTGGAGAAGCTCCCACATAGCCGTAGTCAGCATCAGCCATCTCACCCGGACCGTTGACTATACAGCCCATAATTCCAATCTTAAGGTGTGAGAGGTGGCCTGTGGCCTCCTTGATGCGGGCTATTGTGCCCTCTATATCAAATAGTGTTCGGCCGCAGCTTGGGCATGAGATATACTCAGTCTTGCTCATGCGCGCCCTTGAAGCCTGCAAGATGGTGAGCATAAGCTCCTGCAGGGTACTCTCATCCACGCCGTCCGCAGTGATACGGATTCCGTCGCCCAGACCGTCAACAAAGAATGGACCCAGTTCGCATGATGCGGTCACTATGAGCCTCTCCATCGGCATCTTGGGGTAGTGGCGGCTTAAAACCACAGGGGCGTTGCTTCCCATGGCATTAAGTTTTGCAAAAAAGAGTCTGCCCTCACCCAGCGCGTTCTGATGTGTCAGACGGCACTCCTCAACGCCTGCCGGGATAACATCGGCGGCTGAAAGTACAACAGGAACCTGACCGCCTCCGTACTCGCCTATTCTGACGCTGTCACGACGGTGATATTTGAACTCATCCACGGGAATGCTTATCTCTGGAAGAAGAGGAGCCTTGGATCTGTTTTCAATGAAACGCACAATCTCCTTAGCCACAGGTATCTCCTTCTCAGGCGCCTCACTGAGAGAAACACGTATTGTGTCACCAATGCCGTCACTGAGCAGAGTTCCTATACCTACGGCGCTCTTTATACGCCCTTCATAGTCATTGCCAGCCTCTGTAACGCCTAAGTGGAGCGGATAGTTCATACCTTCATCCTGCATGGTCTTTGCCATCAGCCTCACAGTGTGAACCATCACCCTTACATTAGACGCCTTCACAGATATCACCACATTGTCAAAGTTCTGCTCTCTGCATATACGCAGATACTCCATGCAGCTCTCCACCATTCCCTCAGGTGTATCACCGTAGCGGTCAAGAATACGCTTGCTGAGCGAACCGTGATTGACACCGAGGCGTATGGCTACGCCCTTCTCCTTGCACAGGTTAAGGAATGCGGTAAACTTCTCTTTAGCCTCCTCGTATGTCTGAGCAAAGTTACCAGGGTTTATACGTACCTTTTCAATATGCTGGGCGGCCTCAAATGCAGCCTTGGGGTTAAAGTGCACGTCTGCCACCAGCGGCACGTGACTAAATCCAAGTACATTGAGCTCCCTCCTAATGTTTGCCATATTGGCGGCTTCACGCTCGCCCTGAGTGGTAAGGCGCACAATCTCACCTCCAGCCTCAATAACTTTTACAGCCTGCAACACACATGCCGCTGTATCATTAGTAGAGGTGTTTAGCATTGACTGTAACCTAATAGGAGCCTTACCTCCAAGGGTTAAGGCTCCTATATTAACAGTATGTGTAGGCTTACGCCTATAGTTTATGTTCATCACTTATTACTCTTTCTCAAGATAGCGGTAAAGAAGACCTGCAAGAGCAGCGCCTACAAGCGGAGCTACAATGAAGAGCCAAAGCTGTGGAAGAGCGTAAGCGCTGTCAGCAAAAATGGCCTGGCTTATTGAACGTGCAGGGTTTACAGATGTGTTTGTCAGAGGAATGCTGATAAGGTGGATAAGTGTAAGAGTAAGACCTATTGCAAGGCCGCCAAAACCGGCAGCGGCACGTTTCTCTGTAGCACCAAGAATTACAATAAGGAATATGAATGTAAGAAGGCACTCAACTGTGAAAGCGCCACATGCGCTAACCTGGAAATAGTTTGCAGCACCTGCGAAAGCCTCGCCGTAACCGTTGGCTGCAAATCCGCCAATCTCCATGTCAAAAACGTCACATACAGCCTTGATGAAACAACAGTCGATATTGTTTATAGGGATGTCAAAAGCATTAAA
>ONBO01000046.1:0-14762 GCA_900316125.1 uncultured Bacteroidales bacterium
GGATTGTACTTCATGGTGCAGGAGCCCAGCGGATATGGTCCGTCCTCCACACCATGCACCAAACGTGCCAGTGCAGTATAGTGGCGCATAACCTCCACCTCTGGCAGCTCAGGCAGCTCCAGTTCAGACTTTCTGCCACAAGCAGGAGCCACTACAGGCACATCTATCTCGGGCAGAGAGAACTTGTTACTTCCAGCCTTGCTAAGTTCAAAAAGAAGTTTCAGACTCATAACGCGCCTCCTTTCTCAAAATCACTCACAAGTTTCACAAGATTGTCAATATCATCACGGCTGGCCATCTCAGTCACACACCAGAGAATTTCTGTGTCAGAGAGCGGCAGACCGCCAAGAATACCATTACCCTGCAAGTACTTGAGCAGAGCGTTTGCATTTGAAGAAACAGTCACAAACTCAAAGAAGAAATCATCACTGTATTTAAGGCTTACACCCTCTATTTCAGAGAGTTTTGAAGCCAGATAGTGAGCCTTTGAGCAGCACTGGGTTGCAACCTGCTTCAGTCCCTCGCCTCCTACTGTGGCAAGGTACACCGATGCTAAGATAGCGCAGTTGGCTTGGTTTGAGCAGATGCTTGAAGAGGCCTTCTCACGCTTAATATGCTGTTCACGAGCCTGCAGTGTAAGCACAAAGCAGCGCTTGCCGTTCTTATCCACAGTCTCACCTATGATTCTGCCAGGCAGCTTGCGGATATGCTCCTTCTTGCAAGTCATAAAGCCAAGGTACGGGCCTCCGAACGACAGCGGCAGGCCTAGTGACTGAGCCTCTCCCACCGCCACATCAGCACCGCACTCAGCGGCTGACGGCAGAATGGCTGCGGCTGTAGGATTCACGCCTGCTATAAAAAGAGCCTTTAGCGGAGCGGTAAGCTGGCCTATAGCAGCCATGTCCTCTATTACTCCGTAGTAGTTGACCTGCTCCACATACACACCTGCGGTGGCATCGCTGAGCATGGATTTAAGAGCCTCTACGTCTGTTTTCCCGCCCTTCATAGGGATATACTCCACAGTACAATCCATCTGGTACAGGTAGGTCTCTATAACCTTTCTGTTATCTGGATTTATGGCTGACGATATTAGAATCTGGCGACGTTTCTTGTCAAGCGACAATTTGCACGCCTCTGCGGCTGCAGTGGCTCCGTCATAGACAGAAGCGTTTGATGCGTCCAAGCCTGTAAGCATGCACATCATGGTCTGATATTCAAATGTAGCCTGCAAAATGCCTTGGCTGATTTCAGGCTGATATGGAGTGTATGCTGACAGAAGAGATGTATTAGTGGCTATATGACGCACTGTGGCAGGTATATAGTGATAATACGCGCCTGCGCCACGGTAGATGTGGTCAAACTTCACATTCTTGGAGGCTATGCCACGCATCAAGCGCTCAACTTCAAGTTCAGACTTGCCCTTTGGTAGCGGCAAATCACCCTTGTAGCGGAGCTCTTCAGGTATCTGGGTGTTCATCAGCTCTTCTACTGACGCACAGCCCAGCGATGCAAGCATCTGCTCTACATCAGAAGCGGTATGTGGGGAATAAATCATTTTAAATTATAGTTATGGGTGAATCGGTTAAGCATTCTCTAATAACTTCTCGTATTCCGCTGCATCGACAAGTTTATCTGAAAGCTCTGTGAACTCCACTTCAATAATCCAGTTTGCGTATGGGTCCTGATTCAAAAGGCCTGCATCTGAGTCAAGAGCATCATTGATGGCGGTTACCGTGCCTGTTACAGGAGAGAAAACCTCTGATGCAGCCTTAACGCTCTCTACGTCTGCAAAGCTTTCATCGGCGGTAACGTCATCACCCACCTCAGGGAGAGAGATATAGACAACATCGCCGAGCGCATGCTGAGCGTAATCTGAAATACCTACTTTTGCCTTACTCCCTTCTACAAGCACCCACTCATGGGTTGGGAGATACTTTAAATTCTCTGGAATGTTCATGTTTTATATTGTTTAATCGTTTATTCGGTTAATCGTTTAATCGATTCGGTTCACCGGTTCACCGATTCACCGATTCATCATGAGTTTATCTCATTTATTGTTCTGCTTGGTGATAAACGGCAGGCGGACGAACTCCGCTGGAAGGCGTTTGCCTCTGAGCTCCACCTCCACGTTGCCCTCTACTCCCTTCTGCACACGCACCATGGCAAGCGCCACTCCGTTTGTAACGGAGAAGTTGCCTGAGGTGACGTAGCCCACAAGACGTGTGCCCTGATATACCGGGCTGCCCTCACGCGCTATGCCTTTGGCCAGAAGCTTAAGGCCGCGGCGGCATGATGACGCTGTATGGTTACGTATGGCCTCACGCCCCACAAAATCTCCCTTGTCCATCTTGATGGCAAAGTTGAGCCCAACCTCATTGGCCGGTGTTGACTCTGTGAGTTCATGTCCGTAGAGCGGCATGCCAGCCTCAAAACGGAGCGTGTCACGGGCGCCGAGTCCGCATGGTACAATACCCTCAGGCTTGCCTGCGTTCAAAACTTGGTTCCATAGGTCTACAACCTTGTCAGCATCCACGTAGAGCTCAAATCCGTCCTCTCCGGTATAGCCTGTACGTGACACCACACACCATTTTCCCTCATATTCTGTTTCATAGAATGTGTAGTTGTGCAGTTTGACAGCATCGGGGAAGAGACGTGTTACAACATCAACCGCCTTTGGTCCTTGAACGGCTATCTGACCTATCTGTGAAGAGATATTCTCAAACTTGACGTCAAAGTCAATATGGCTCTTCATCCACTCAAAATCCTTGTCGGTGTTTGAGGCGTTTACCACTATCAGGTAGCTGTTTTCATCACGCTTGTAGATGAGCAGGTCATCCACTATGCCGCCGTCCTCATTGCACATGAGGCTGTAGAGCACCTTGCCCTTTGGCAGCCCCGCCACCTGGTTGGTGACAAGATAGTTGATGGCCTTCTCCGCATCGGGGCCTGAGAGGAGGAACTCTCCCATGTGGGATACGTCAAACATTCCTACGCCTGTACGCACAGCCGTATGCTCAGCCTTGATGCCAGTGTTCTCATACTGTACCGGCAGCTCAAAGCCGCCAAACTCTACCATTCTGCCTTCTAAGGCTACATGGGTGTTATATAATGGGGTCTTCATAATCAGTTGACATTTGACAGTTGACATTTGACAGTTATAATAACTTTCAATTTAATACGATTCACCAATTCACCGATTCACCAATAGATTCACATACCGTTGGGTGCGGATGGATTACTGATGCTATCTGCGGCTGTGTGAGGCCGTTAGCCACCGCCACCGCAAGTTCTCCTATAATGTCTGTTGCATGAGGCGCCACTATGTGGGCTCCTATGAGCGCGCCTGTGGCCTCTGAGAAAATGGTCTTTACAAAGCCGCTGTTCTCTCCTGTTATCAGAGCCTTTGGGTTGCCGTTTATGCGGTACATTCCAATTTTCACTGGCTCTTTGCAATCCTGTTCCCTCACTCCCACCGATGCGGCCTCTGGTGCGGTGTATATGCACTGCGGCACTACGCTCATGTTATAGTGAGGCTTGCGTCCCGCCCACTCCTCTATTATGTTCACTGCCTCAGCCGATGCATAGTGGGCAAGCTGTATGCCGCCCGCCGCATCGCCGGCCAGCTTTATATCATCATTCGGAGTAACTCCGTCAGCAAAAACTTCACCAAGGTAAGGCTTGCGTCCTGTGCAGGCTATCACCTTGTCAAAGCTGGCTGTGACTGGCTTCTCTTTAATCAGCGCATCCACCTCAAATCCAGCCTCCACCTTGCGTATTTCCTTAACCGCAGCCTGCAGCTGAACCTTGACTCCCAAACGCTTAAGCTGCATGAGCAGTTGTTTGGAAATATCAGTGTCCATCATTGCTACCAATGCGTTCAAATATTCATATATGGTTACTTCGCAACCCATCTTTGCAAAGAAGAGCGCAAGTTCCACGCCTATAACGCCTCCGCCTATAATGGCTAACTTCTTTGCCTCCACCGGGGTTGAAAGCACGTCGTCACTAGTGAGTGCATACTCTATTCCAGAGATGGGAAGGCGTGCCGCCACGGAGCCTGTGCACACTAAAATCTTATCTGCGCTTATGGTTGCTCCGCTCTCTTTTATCAGCACCTGCATATTTGGCAACACCTTGGCAGTTCCGCTTATAACCTCAATTTTGTTTGAGTCCATAAGGAACTTCACGCCTTTTCTGAGCTGCTCAACTATGCCGTTTTTCTTCTCATATAGTTTGGCGGTGTCAACGCTGGCTCCTTCCACTCCTATTCCCCACTCTGCCGCCTCTTTGGTCACCGCGCTGTACACCGATGCGGCCTGCAGCAGCGCCTTGGTTGGCACACAGCCTCTGTTAAGGCACGTGCCGCCTAGTTCGCCCTTCTCCACAAGGGTGACGCTCATGCCGAGCTTGGACGCCCTGATGGCGCCTACATACCCTGCCGGGCCTCCGCCGATAATAATTGTCCTCATAATTAATTCTTATTGGAATATCTGTTACAACGTAAGGCCGTTGATGCTTCATTTCGTTTTTGGCTATTACCCTTGGCGGTCCTCCCCACCTTCGTGGGTCCCCTCCCTTTTCGGGAGCCAATGCCGCTACGGGTAACAACCAAAACCCTCAATTCCGCATCAACTCTCAATTCTCCATTTATCTATTGGCTCCTGCAATAAGCGGGCTTTCAGATCCTCCGCCTTGCTGGTGTCAAGGGCGTATGTAAATACGTTCAGATTTACGGCTCTGTCGCCCTCTATGTCAAAGTTCAGGGTCACTGTACCCCAGTCAAAGCGTTTCTCTATGCTGCACTTGGCTTTGGGGTTCTTGCCCCAAACCCACTCTTTTGAGCTTAGCTTGTCCGCTATATCCACGATACACGGGTCTGTCAGGTCTACGCTCTTTTCATCTACCGTATATCCACGGTAGAACTCTCTAAACGCCTCTGCAAGTGCGGCTTTAACGCTGCTTACCGTGACATCGGGGTCCCAGTCTGTAAGGTTACCCACTCTTGATACCACTGACGCCACACCTTTGCTCTGCAATTTCAGTTTTGAGGGGCTCAGCGCACTGCGCATACGCTCCACATCGCTGTTTATGAGAATTGTACCATGATGGTAACATGCATCCTTACGCAGGCAGAAGGCCTGACCAGAAATCTTTTTACCCTCAACAGTAACATCATTACGTCCTGAAAGTTCGGCGTTGAACCCCAGTTTCTGTAACGCTGAGAGAATGATTTTATTGTTATTCTCCACTGAGTAAACACGGCGCTCTGAGACAAATGTAAAGTTCAGATTGCCCACATCGTGGTACACTGCACCACCGCCTGAAAGACGGCGTGTGACATACCCTTTGAAATCTGGATTCACCTCTGCGTATGTGTTCTGATTACGCCCCACCACCACAGTGTTGTCATTCTGCCAAAGATAGAGGGCATGACTGTACGGCGCAAGGTTCTCAAGAAGGAACCCTTCCACCGCTAAATTCAGAAAAGGCTGTAAATGAGTGTTTTGCAATAGCAGCACCCTACGTTCACCATCAGTCTCTACCATTCTCCAAAGGTACAGACTTTATAAGTAAGGAACAAAGATAAACGTAGTAACTTATTAACAAACTAACCGGTTGGTTACACTAACAATTCTATTGGCTCGCGGACTATTTTACCAAGTTTGAGACCGGAGGCTGTCATGGCATCTTCAAGTATGGCGCGGAAGTAGTAAGCAACCGAGCCTGTGAAGTGTACTGGCAGCCCTGCCGGATATTGCCGCAAATTGCGGTCTATGAACGCCTTGAATGAGTTATAAACAAGGCTGTGGCAGTATGCGTCATCAATGTTTTCTGATATGAATGGCGCCAGCGATGCCAAGAATCTGTTAGGGAACGGCTTGCGGTATACTTTGTCTATTATCTCCGCCGATGTGTAGTTATATTTCCTGAAGAACCTATCTGCAAGTGATTTTGGCGCCTGATTCTTGAGTATGTCTGCTACAAGCAGTTTGCCAAGCACCGCTCCACTCCCCTCATCTCCCAATATAAAGCCAAGCGGCGATACGTTCTGTACAATCTTCTCTCCATCATAATAGCAGGAGTTTGAACCGGTACCAAGTATGCAGGCTATGCCGGCCTCTTCTCCGCATAGAGCCTTTGCAGCGCCCAACAAGTCTGATGCAACAATAATTGTAGATCCTAAAAAGATGGCTTGCAACGCATCTCTCACTATGGCAATCTTGTCTGCCGGTCCGCATCCTGCCCCGTAGAACTCTATACTCCGCACACTCTCAGGCTTTGCCACCTCTGGCAGCAGCTGAGTTCTTAATGTTGACTCTATATCTTCTCCGCTCTGGTAATACGGGTTAATGCCTGCTGTCAGCACATACTTTACTGCTTCGCCCTCCACAAGGGCGAATTTTGTCTTGGTTGAACCACTGTCTGCTATGATACGCATATTCAATTATATAAATGCAAATTTATAAATAAATATGAGTTTCTCCAAATTAGTTTTTCAACAAGTCCAACATCATTCGTTTTAATATATATAGCTCAAACAAATGTTAAAATTTTAACACTTCAACGCCACCAAAGAACAAATTTTAACATTATTTTTGTGCCCGCTAATCAAAAACGATATTATGAAAAGAATTGTACTACTACTTTCACTATTTACAATTATTGCTTTTTCCGCATCGGCGGAGAATGTAGAGAAGGAGTTTGTAAACAAAGACTTTAGAAACGAGGCTCTCTCTGTAAGCACGGCGCAAAAGAACATAGGTAGCTACTTTAACACTACGGGCACAACATTTAAGCTAGATAAAGATGTAACTGATAACGAGGGTATAAGGCACACCGTATATCAGCAGTACGATGGTAATACAAAAGTGGATCATGCGGTGCTTGTAATCCACTCTAAAAACGGCTGGGTTGAGAACATAAACGGCGCAATAAAGAAGCAAAATGACACTTCAAACGGCAGTCCCAAAAAAGCAATAGCCGCCCCTACTCCTGACGCTGAATTGGTTTACATTGATGTGGAAGAGTCTGGGAAGAGGGTCTACAAGCTCGCATACAAATTCTTCCAAGACAGCGATCTGAAATATATGGACGCCTCTACTGGCGACATAATCCGCAGTGAATCAATGATTGCGTATGACAGCACACCAATAAGCAAAGAGTTCACAGCCAAGTCTCTTTACTCAGGTAATGTGAAAATAACCTGTGATGTTGTAAACGGCAATGCCTTGCTCCAAAGCACTACTGTTGGCAACAGGGTCTCCATTAAAAACTTCTACCCTATAGTAGCATTAACAGACTACCACGATATCATTCCTCATGACGCAGGCAGTGTTGATTTTGTATTTGAGGGAAAGTATTTCACTATGCGCAGCATAAATTCTGTGGAAGTTACAAATTATAATTATAAAGAAGTCTACAACGACAACACAAATGGTAAAGATGACAAATATCCTGACCTCTTTGTACTTATTCTTGGACAGAACGGAGATACTCTACACATATCAGACTATAAAAATAACATAGACATTGATGGTGGTAGACATCAGTTTCCTGTAACATTCAGAATTTCAAGTCTTGTTGATGTGCTGAAAAATGAAATATGCACAGTTAAAGTATGCAGCAGATATAACAATGGCACATACACCGTTATCGGGGAAATGGAACTTAAGAAAAATGTGGTGATGGACAACGCTAAGCTCACATACTCTGATAACAATATAGAGTTCTCATGCTACATTGCCAATTACCACCCTGCCATAGATGTGTTCTACGGCACTCAAAAAGTGCTTGAATATTACAGGACTGTGTTCAACTACAACAGTTTTGACAACAACGGCGCATTTGTGCAGGCGTATCTGCATCGCCCGTCATCAGTATCAACAATTCAAACTGAAAACGAATATAAAACAAATACAAAAACATACACTAAGAATTTCTACAATAATGCAATAGCACCAAACTACTATGCTGATGTACGCGTAGGTCACATGTTTTTTGGCATTGGATCCAACGACCAAAACTCAAGGGTGGGGCTTAACGCAATATGCCATGAATATACACACCTTGTAACAGCATACCGTCCTGTTGGTCCTATAGGTTCTACCGGAAAATCAGAGGATGGAGCCATTAATGAGTCATGTTCTGATATGATGGCAAAAGCCATAGAACACTATTTCAAGCCTGAAACATTCACATGGAAATACGGGACAGAACACAAAACTGACGGCACATGGACAAGAGATTTTGAGGACCCAAGCACAAAAGGACATCCTGACACATACGGAGTAGCTCCATGGAAAGCCGACGGTGATCAACACGCAACGGCAGGTGTAATGAACCACTGGTTCTACTTGCTATCTGACGGAGGGTCAGGTGTTAATGGCAAGGGTGACAGTTACAACGTGGAGGGGATTGGCGTAGAAGACGTAGCAAATATAGTATTTCACACAGCAGTCTACTACCAGCCACCTTACGGCTATTTTAAAGAATTTAGGGAGCAGACCTTAGAGGTGGTCAAGACCTACTACCCTAATGACGCGCAGAAGCTAAAAGCTGTAACCAACGCATGGCACGCCGTAGGTTTAGGAGAACAATATCCTGAAGATGTAACAGCCGTTTCAGCCTCAGAGGTTGAGAGCCTTGACTCCAATGTACGCAAGGAGCTTATAAACGGCCGTATCTACATCATCAAGAACGGAGAACGTTACGATTTAACGGGAAAAAGAATTGAGAAATAACTCTCAATTGTCAACTCTCAATTATTAGGTCTGCCTCCAGCAGGCTCTCCACAAAGTCAGCCGCATCAGCCGCGGCTGTCTCTTCATTTATCTCATACTCATCAAGCAATATCTGGGTGATGGTGTCTACGTCAAAATCCTCACCCTCTATTGCTTTCCAGATAATAGCACCACTCTCATTAAGAGATAGAATACTTGAATAGTCAATCATAGAGTCGCCCTCAGCAACTACAATGCACTCACTGCCTATGTCGTGCAACTTAAATCCTTCCTTTATCTTCATAGTTATTAATTAATATTTGATGCATAATTGAGTTTTTGGGTTATTGCCCGTAGCGGCATTGGCTCCCGAAAAGGGAGGGCACCAGCTTTGCTGGGAGGACCGCCAAGGGTAATAACCCAAAACGAAATTAATCATTTAACTCCAATCTGAATAACCTCTTTTGTATCCAGATTCTTAAGCAACTTCTTAGCTATGCTCTTGATTTTGCCTGCGTTGAGCTTCTCCACGGTCTTTTTGTATTTGGTGTGAGAGTCAAGGCCTGTCATAATCTTAGTGGTCTTCACCCCAAGCCAATAGGAGTTCTCAACCTGCGCATCGGTGTACTTTTTAAGAAGATACTCCTTGGCCTTCTGGAGGTCCTCAGCACGCGGGCCGTCAGCCGCAATCTTCTCTATCTCACCAAAGAGCAGAGGCAGGAGCTTCTCATACTTGGCGCTGTCAGTGTCAAATGAGAGCTGAATGGTATAGTGCGCGTACGGAATGGCGCTCGGAGAAATTGAAGACTTGACACCGTATGTGCCGCCGTCCTCTTCACGAACATTCTCAAAATAGACAATATCCAAAATATGGTCAAGTGCATTTATTGCCACAATATTGTTAAGATTGTAAGGGATCTTACCAGTAGCGGTTATGCTTACTGTGGTCTTAGGGTTCTCCATCTGCCTGCGGTAAGTGAGCTCACGGTTGCCCTTCACAGGCATGATTCCAAAGTCTTTGGCCTTGCCCGGCTTGGTCTCATCCTCTGACGGCAGCGATGCTATGTATTTGCACATAAGCGGCTTAAAGGCCTCGATGTCAATATTTCCCGTGAACACAAAGCGGAAATCCTTGGCATTTCCGTAAACTGCCTTGAGAATGCCCAGACCCTGAGGATAAGATGCTTTCTGCAAATCCTCAGCCTTGAGCCTTGTCATAAGCGGATTGTTATCATAAACCACGCTGATAATGCTGTCATGCAGCGCAATGGCAGGGTTTGCGTCCTGTGCCTTCAGATATGTGTCATACTGGTTCATCAGTGAAAGGTAGGCCTCATGGTCATATCTTAAAGATGTGAATCCAAGATAGATAAGCTGCATAAGAGTCTCTAAATCTTTCTCCCCCGATGTTCCGCTCAGCGATGCCGAGTAGTGTCCCAACTTTATCTTGATACCGGCATTCTTGCCCGCAAGAGCCTTCTGCAGATTGATGGCTGAGAACTTGCCCAGACCGCCCACAGACGCCATGTCATTTATCAGTTTGAGCGTATTCACATTGTCACCCTCAGAGTAGAAGCGTGACATACCGCCCATGGCTATGGCCTTCATCAGCACCTCGTCATCCTTGAGTCTTGTAGGTTTTACCTCCACAGTAACCTCATTGCTAAGAGTGAATGTATAGACGCTGTCACGGCTCATCTTCTCCTTTACAATGTAGCCAGGCTCCAAGTCACCCACAAGAGGCACGTTAAGCATATCATCAACGTACGGTTCTATCTCTGCGGTGCGCACACTGTCCATAATGGATAGAATGTCACTCTTTGACGGGAACTCCACCCTCTCCTTCTCTGTACCGCGCAGCCACAGCGGATACTCTATTGCTATGCCAGGGAACGGGTCTCCCTCAGTGAAGTTGGCTATGTACTCTTGTGAATATGATGAGTTTGGAGTTTTGTTACGCTCATTATAAGCTTTCTCCACACTCTTGATAATATCTGCCTTGGCACGTTCATACTCTCCCATGGTGAAACCGTAACGGGTCATACGCTCGTTCTCAACAAACATTCTCACCAGCGTGCTGCGCAGGTTCTTATCGGAGCAACCTGAGTAATACTCAAAGGCACGCTTGGTGGCTGAAAGGAAGAACTCGCAATCATCAACGCTCACAAATGAGAAGGGAGATTCAGGCTTCTGGGCAATCTCCTCAAAACGGTTGCTGAGCATCTTGCAGATAGCCGCCTCCTCAAAACTCTGAATGTAGTACATCGGAGTGTTTTTATACTCACGCGGGAACACATCATGCTTGAAACAGATCATAGCACCAGCAGAGGTGTTCTCCTTGTCACGTGTAGATACAATTATAGGCTCCTTGTTGTCAGGCACAGGATACCAGATACGCTCACTGGCGTTCTCAGGCACATGGCAGTCTGCAAATATCTCCTTAATCTTCTTCTCCACGTATGCTGCATCCACGTCGCCCACCACTATTATACCCTGAAGATCAGGGCGGTACCACTCCTTGTAGTATGAGCGCAAGGCCTCTGGTTTGAAGTTACGTATCACATCGATGTTACCTATAGGCATACAGTCACTATACTTGCTGCCAGCGTAAATCTCAGGCATAATCTGCTCATACATACGCATATTATGGTTGTCACGAGTGCGCCACTCCTCCTCTATAACGCCACGCTCCTTGTCTATCTCACTGTTTTCAAGCAATATGCCGTCTGACCAGTCACGTAGAATCAGCAGGCATGAGTCAGCCACCGATGCACGCTCCACAGGCACTCCTATAAAGTAATACACTGTCTTGTCCACCGATGTGTAGGCGTTCAGGTTAGCCCCGAACTTTACGCCAATGGTTTCAAGATAGTTTATAAGGCTCTTACCCGGAAAGTGCTTGGTGCCGTTGAAGGCCATGTGCTCCAGAAAGTGCGCAAGTCCTCGCTGCTCCGGCTTTTCAAGAATGGAGCCCACATTCTGCACTATATAGAACTCTGCCCTGTCTGGCACAAAATTATTGCTACGCACATAATACGTGAGACCGTTAACCTTGCCTGTCCTTACATACGGGTCTGTAGGCAGCTGCGCCACCTGGTCTGGCTGAAGCTGGCTAATCACCTCCGCCAGCTGCGCATGGACACAGGTCAACGAAGCGGCAAAGGCCAAAAAAGATACTACTATTTTTTTCATACGGCGAGGTTATTTTTTCCTGTACTGATAAACAAAAAACACTGCGGCAAAAAACAGAGCGGCTGCAAGAATAAAGTTTGAAACACTCTGCTCCACCACACAAACAAAAATAGCGCCACCCAAGCATACTATGCTCAGAATCGCTAATGATAATAATACTTTTTTACTCATTGTTATTAATACTGTCCCCACCATGCAGGAGCGGGAGCCCATGCCCAGCGGTTTGATTTAAAAATATTTATTGATGCGTTATCTTTCTTAAAGTCACGATACATGGTTCCGGATATCAGAATCTCGGCCTGCCCGTCACCATCGATGTCTGCCACCACAGGGTACTCGCTCTTGGTGGCGCTACTCACCATCATGTTTGCTATGGTCTGCGGTTTGCGTCCGCTGCCGTCAATTATGCGCAGCGATGTCTGGTCCCGGTAAACAATCTCACCGCTGCCGTCACCATTGAAGTCAAAAATGACCATGGAGGTCTGCGCACTGCGGTCAGAGTGGGCAATCTCCCACTGAGTAACCAGCCTTGAACTCTGCGGATCATACTTGTACGCCGCCATGCGTGACGGAGAAACCAGACCCACTATCTCAGGTATGCTGTCACCGTCAATGTCGCCTACAGCAGGGTGTGCTGACATCACATACTCGTCATTGAACAGTTCTTTCCCCTCCTTTACACTGTACATTGAGAGCCGTCCCATTGAGGAACGGACAAGTATCTCCGGATAGCCGTCATTATCAAAGTCAGCCACTTGCGAAGAGCCATCATGTTTATCTCCAATGGTACGTATTAGCACAACACCAGAACCACTTACTGAAAATATCTGATTTCCACAAACAAGCTCAAGTCCCGGACTATCTGGCAGCACATCTGCAGCGCAGCCCATCATAAACATTGCACCGTCATGCTGGAAGTGCCGCCCCACGTTCCCATCGCCGCCTGAGCCTATGGGGGTGAGAGTCTGGGCGTCAAAGACTTCATTACCCACAAACACCTCCTCACGCCCGTCTTCATTAAAATCAGCGATGCGAGGATTGCCGTAGAAGTTATGCTCCAGTGGAGCCTCAGCCGCCAAGGCTATGTCATCAACAGTGGAACCCACACGGTATGCCAGCAGTGTCTTCTGCTCCGCCGTACCCACCACCGCGTAAATCATTCCGCTTTGAGATAGTGCAAGAGGGCCGCATGCGTAGCCAAAGGAGACATCGGGGGTACCGAACTTCTTTCCAAAAGAGATGGTCTTATGGCGCGCCTTGTTAGCACCGTCAATCACAATGAATGAGCCACCATGGTTACGGTAATCTGTGACCACGGTCACAAGCTCAGGTACGCCGTCTCCCGTCAGGTCTCCCACAAGCACAGGGGAATAGCCTGTGTACGGCCCAAAGTTGTTTATTATGGAGCCTATGCGTATATCTATGGGGCTACCCTTGCGGAACACAGAGTAATCATACACCTCCTCAGCCTGCACATTACATACTATTAGCGCAATGAAAACAAAAATACCGTATATTTTATTGTGCAAAGACATCTTATGCAATAAAATCTGCATCTTAAACTACAAAGTTACAAATTTTTATGAGTTTTCTTTTACCTTTGCACACAAAACATATCAACAACCATGAAACTTAAACTATTTTTACCGCTTGCACTAACCATTATGGCAGTGGAGGCTTATTCACAAGACACAATATTTATTCAGCCGTCTGAACTTCCTGACCTTATACAGTGCCTGCCGGCACCGCCTGACAGCATGAGTGCGGCATTCAACTATGACATGAGCCGCTACATCTGGGGTAAAAGCATGCGTGGTGACACCGCCAAAGTGGCCATGGTAAAGAGAGACGCTGTATGGACCATAGATGCACTGCTGACAAGTTTATCTGAAGCCTTTGGAATGAATATAACCAAGGACGGCACTCCGGAAATTTACAAACTGTTAGAGAAATCCATTCTCACAGCAGACCCCATGCGTGTAGCTCCCAAGGCACACTTTAACAGAAAAAGACCTTTTGCATATTTTGGAGACGCTCCTCTTTTTGCAGATGATGAGAAGTTCCGTAATGAGGGCAGCTACCCTTCCGGCCACACTATGAGAGGCTGGCTTGCAGCTCTTATACTTGCAGACATAAACCCACAGCGAGCTAATGAGGTTTATCGCCGTGCGTGGATATACTGTGAAAACCGTGTCATTGCAGGCGCACATTGGCAGAGTGACATTGACGTCACCCGTGCAGGCGCCTCAATAGCATTCTCAAGCCTTCAGCTCAGTAGTGAGTACCAGAAACAGCTGAAAAAAGCCCAGAAGGAGTTTAAGAAACTTAATCCATAACGCGGAGGATGGGCTTGCTATTTTGTAACATTCAATAATCCTGTAGCCTCACCGAATCCTACGGAGCCGTATCAAGTATTGCATAACACCAGTACCCGTAGTTAAAAGCGTAGGTTCAGGTTTACGACCGAATTACGACCGAATCTGCGACCGAATTTATTTCTATTACACTCATTGTCAGCATCTTTAATGATGGATAGGCTATAAAGCGACCGAAAAAGCGACCGAATTACGACCGAATTACGACCGAATTTCTGCCTCTCCTTTTGCGGTTATATACCACGTTTGCTTTTCCTTCTTTAATAAGCCTCCATCGTTCATCTTAACCAATATACGACCTAAGTACCTTAGCTTTTCATTAAGTGTTTTCGAAGCAGGCAAGGCATGTTCAACCGTTGCAAAAGCATCGTTTCGCTTAAATCCTTCATCACCTACATTGTGACCTAACTGTAAAATTAGTTTTATGAGCGCCTCGTATGCAAGTCCTTTGTTTTTTGTATATTGTGGCACTTGA
>ONBO01000046.1:14779-24239 GCA_900316125.1 uncultured Bacteroidales bacterium
TCACATCTTTACCGCGTCCTTCTATGAGTTTTCGTGTCCTCAATTGTTGCAAGGCAGCATCAGTAACTGGTTTGTGTTTTTGAATCGCATCAAGCCAGATACATTCCTTCAAAGAGAGTTTAGTACCAGAGGCTAACAACTGAGCATAACGTTCATCTATCACTTTACCATAGATGGTCACATTAACCTCCTGCTTATTATTATCTATCTGGAAATCAGGCATTGGGAAGTGACGTTCACGCTGTTTTGCGTACATGGTTTTAATACCCCTGCTAATAGTATCTATCATGTTATAGTTCACCATCGCCTGACACAAACACTCGTTGCGATAGTATTTTCGTTGTCCAATGTATTCCAGTGCCTCTTCTATAGTTCCAGGAATAAATGTGCCTGCATTTGAATAGTATAAATAGTCAGGAGTCTCTATAAAGTTTATTCTTTGGTTCAATCGATAGTCTTCATGAGCGATGGCGTTATGAAGAGCCTCACGTATGGTATAGTCATCATACTGCTTCATCGTGTCGGGGAAGAGTGTACCCCCTGGCAATTCTCGCATAGTGAGGTTATTAATCTTTTTTAGTATATCATCAACCGTCAGGATGAAAGGAGGTCCAAAGTGCTCATAATCTATAGTCAGGCCATCAGAATCAATTCTTGCCCATGACACACGAGCAATGGCAGGCTCCAATTTCTTAGCAGAAAACTCTTTACCCAACAATATCAATGCAGCTCTTGTCAGCCCTCCGTTTTTCATTACTCCGCTGTTTGTTAGGAAAGTATTGATATCCCAACCATCAACTTCTGCGACAGGGATTCGTTCATGTACTTTCTTGTACTGAATGCGAGCCTTTGCCACAGCCAGTTCATCCAAATCATCAATAGTTGCATTTGCGACTATTCGTGCAGACCAATCAGAAACAGGATTCTGATACCTGATATCATCTATCTTGTCTTGTGAAAGCGGAACTAGACTTTCTCCATCCCTACCATACGCTATACGCTTCCAATATGTCACAATATTGTGTGGTGATGCAGGTATTTTGAATATCAAGATGCGTTTATCGCCAACCATGATAGGCGCTATCTCTCGGAATGTAAGATTACCTGTTGTATTAGTAGCAATCTCATGTTTTAGTCCCTGAATGGCAACATCTGAATTTAGGAAACTTGTGCCAATAAGTTGTCTGTCATTGGAAACTCCCAATACCATCCACGCAAAATCCTTATCTCGTAAATTGGCTTCATTACTTAAAGCAGAGAAGTATCTGCCAATCTTGTCTCGGTCAAATTGAGTCTCAGCCGTCTTGAACTCAACAACCTCATCTTCTATTTGGGTAAGAAGAATATCAAATATGTGTCTGTAATCTTCCATATATTATTCTAACGTTTACTTGTCCATAAGTATTCATTCAAAGTGTTCCTATATTTTTTCTTTGAATCTGAATGTAGCCATTATCTACTCAATAACTGAGTCGCGTACCTCGCGTGCTTGTTGAAGTGGTAGCATGTTATATTATTAGATTTCCATAGCAATGAACTTCTGTGGTTCTGAAGGATTTTGTTGGATGACACGAAGAACGGCAACATCTTCCAAAGTGCAAAAATTGCACTTTGGAGGCAGGCCTTGGGCAAAATTTGCACTTTGAAAATCGAGTCGTTACTGTTCTTGTGGTTCACCTTGACGAATGTACTCGTCAAGCCCCTGTATGTATTGCCCATTACATTATTATCGAGTGACATATACATTCAATTATCACAGAATAAACATATTATGAGTGCGAATATAATAAATTATTCTGAAATAGTTGCAAAAAACGCAATGATCATTGCGAATTCTTGACACAGCGCACACTGCGAGCAATACTCTTTTTGCTGTAGTGGCCGTACAGCCCGTCTTTACTGTAATGCAGGAAACGGAAGCAGGTTGATAAATCATTGTAAGGCGTAGCCGTCCAGAAAAAGGCGAAGTCGCCCACATAGACAATCGAATTACTATAGCCGCCGGCCGGCAGAGCAGCAAAAAAGTAGTAGTCCGTGCCATTGCCATTATCATACCAGCCTGAGGTGGTCTTCAGTTTTTTGCCGACGTACGGGAAATCACCATCCTCGTTTTTTACTCCACCTAACGCCACACCAAGGGCGTCCCACTCTGCGTTTGTAGGCACATGCCAGCCGTTCGGACATATTCCCTGCCTCCGGCCACTGAAGGCTGTTACTCTGCTCTTAGCCACACTTTCGGTGGACAATCCAACTGCTGCCGCCCAGTTGTAAAGCAAACCTAAATTCTTACGTTGATTGAATGTTAAGTCGCCACTGTCTTCTGTGTAGGCGGACCTGCCATCTGTGTAGTATGGAGCGTATATGGAACTGAGTGATCTTGGCAAAATATCCCCTGCACGCTCGCTCTGTGTATCATATTTTGTGCACTGCAAGTTCTCCCCCATCCAATATTGGTCACCAATTTTAACTACAGGATATGTGTGCCCTTGGCAGTCTGTAACTGTTTTATGATTGGAACTTTTTGCTGCCGTAGAAACAACTACAGGGGAATTTTTTATACAACGAACACTTTGAGCGACATCCTTAACGTATTTTGCGCTTGATATATCGTCGAAACCGCAATACAGGTCGCAGCTGTAGGCATCGATACTAAAGTCCGAATCTGCCGTCCAAAAAGTGGCGTAGTAGCACATATTGCTCACCGTACTTCCACTTGCGTCACCAGCAGGCAGTGCAGCAAAAGAGTAGTCGTCTGTGCCATTGCCACCTTCATGCCTCACCGTACTTACATATGCGTATCTAATCAGCAAAGCCACAGAAGAATCATCGTCTGTGTCGTTACGACCTTCATTCCAGCCTGAGGTGGACTTCAGTTTTTTGCCAGCTTTTGCTCTGCCTATTGCCTCACCAAGAGCTTTCCACTCTGCGTTTGTAGGAATATGCCAGCCGTTTGGGCATATTCCCTGTCTTTTGCCGTTGAAAGCGGTCTCTATGCTCATAGCCTCACTCTCAGTGGCCAACCCAACTGCAGCTGCCCAGTTGTAGAGCAACCCAAGTTTCTTACGATGAGTGGATGTCAGGTTGTCGCAGAACTCTGTGATGGCATTCCTACCATCAGTGTAATAAGGGGCGTATGTGGCGCTGCTAGAGGTTGAAAGTGTTACACCAGGCCGCTCACTCTGCGTGTCATACTTAGTACATTGCAAGTTCTCCCCCATCCAATACTGGTCTCCAATTTTTACCACAGGGTATGTATGGCCTTGGCAGTCTGTGACTGTACCATGATAATCATCAGCCGCAAACGCAGAACCAGACAACATCAACGCCGATGCGACAATAAATGATTGTAGTATTTTAGATTTCATAGTATTTGTTTTGAGTACAACAAAGATACGAATTTTATGACCGGACTTCCGAATTTTATAGGAAAATCGGGAGTGCACTCCCAATTTTTTAGAAAAAAATGTATCTTTACTCACCCCCTAAAGGGGTTCGTGAAGATACTCACGCTCGGCAAAGCACTCTTAACAGACTGCTTTGCTCAAAACGCTGACCTCATTCTCCAAAATCAAGCAAGCTTTATTTTGGTTCATTCGTTCATCGTTTTTGCAAATGCAAATTTATTTGCATTTGCTCTTGCTTATTCGTATCTTTGTCACCTTAAATTAAAAAGAATAATATCATGACACAGAAAGCAAGCACATTATGCGTTCAGGCAGGCTGGAAGCCTACTAACGGAGATCCACGTATCCTGCCAATATATCAGAGTACCACGTTTAAGTATGACACCACAGAGCAGATGGCTGATTTGTTTGACCTGAAGGCGTCCGGATATTTCTATACAAGACTTCAGAACCCTACCAATGACAAGGTGGCTGAGAAGATAGCAGCGCTTGAGGGCGGCGTGGCTGCAATGCTTACATCATCAGGCCAGGCTGCAAACTTCTATGCAATATTCAACATCTGCCAGGCAGGTGACCACTTTGTGAGCGCAGCTTCAATCTATGGCGGCACATACAATCTGTTTGGAGTTACAATGAAGAAACTCGGCATTGAGGTTACATTTGTTGACGCTGATGCCAGCGAGGAGGAGATTCAGAAGGCGTTCCGCCCGAACACCAAGGCTCTGTTTGGCGAGACTATCGCAAATCCTGTGCTCAGCGTGCTTGACATTGAGAAGTTTGCACGCATAGCTCACAAGAACGGCGTGCCTCTAATTATTGACAACACATTCCCTACCCCTATAAACTGCCGTCCGTTTGAGTTCGGCTGCGACATAGTGACACACTCAACCACCAAGTACATGGACGGACACGCAATGACCGTAGGCGGCTGCATTGTGGATAGCGGAAACTTTGACTGGGAGAAGTACCACGATAAATTCCCTGGACTCACTGAGCCGGATGATTCATATCACGGGCTTGCCTACACCAAATCTTTTGGCAAGGGCGCCTATATCACAAAGGAGGCCACCGTACAACTAATGCGTGACCTTGGCTCTATTCAGGCTCCACAGAACGCATTCCTTCTTAACATAGGTCTTGAGACCCTGCACCTGAGAGTGCCTCGCCACTGTGAGAACGCTCAGAAGGTGGCTGAATATCTTGAGAAGCGCCCTGAAGTGGCTTGGGTTAACTATAGCGGACTCAAGAGCAGTCCTTACTATGAGTTAGCTCAGAAACAGTTCCGCAATGGACAGTCTTGCGGCGTTGTCACCTTTGGTCTTAAGGGAGGCAGAGATGTGGCCATCAAGTTCATGGACAGCCTCAAGCTCTGCTGCATAGCCACACACGTAGCTGACGCACGCACATGTGTGCTCCACCCTGCCAGTCATACACACCGTCAGCTTTCCGATGAGCAACTTCTTGCAGCCGGCATCCAGCCAGACCTCATACGCTTCTCAGTAGGTATTGAGGATGCAGATGATATCATCGCCGATATAGAGCAGGCACTTAAAGCGACTAAATAGTTTCTATCATGAGAAAAGCCTCACTATTTATTCTTGCTATTGGTTTTGTAACAATCCTGGCATCGTGCAAAAAAAAGGACGACTCATCAAAGATTATATCTTTAGAGTTCAAACAGGGTGTTTATGAGATTCTTGAAAATGAGGATAAAAACCTTAAAAAAGAGCTTGTAGCCACACCTGACGGCATCCTTGAGAACAACAAAATCCAATGGATGGTGTCAGATGAAAGCATGGGACATTTTGATGGCAATTTCTTTGTTCCCAGCGCCGTAGGCAATGTAAATGTCACAGCCTCCGTACAAGATAAAAGCGCCACATGTAAAATTACCATAAAAGCAGTTCCTGTTGAAAGTATATCTCTTGAAGATATTGAGGTTCCACTATTTAGAGACGCACCTCTTAAGATTACCACCATTCCAGAGGGCATATCTTTAAGCAGAATTTCATTTTTCAGTTCTGAGGAAGATATAGCGTTTGCATCTAATGGTATTGTGCAAGGTAGGGGCATAGGAACCGCTACTATAATGGCAAAAGTAGATGACAAAACCGCCACATGCAAAGTATCTGTATATAAAAAAAGTGTGACATCTGTAACGCTCTCACAAACATCACATAAATTTGGTAATATTGGAGAGACAATAGAACTTACAGCAACTGTCACACCTTCTGACGCTTCCATGCCAAATGTAAAATGGGCAACATCAAGCAGCAGTGTGGCAACTGTCAACAACGGAGTTGTTACCTGCGTTGGCAGCGGTACAGCCGAAATTACAGCCACCGCAGACGGCAAGACTGCACAATGCAATGTAACAATGCCAGAGTTTGGAACTGTCACAGACTGTGAAGGAAATACTTACAAAACAGTCAAGATAAACAACAAATGGTGGATGGCTGAAAATATGAGAGCTACAACATATAGCCAGAACAATTCAGCAAGTAAAGACATAACTATTAAAAAGTTAACCAAGGGACAAGTGACATCATACACCCCATGTTGCATAAACGCAAGCGACAAGTCAAACTGGCATGACACATCCACAGCAGGAGATCTGTCAAATGCTCAAATAGAGAAACTTGGATACCTTTACAATTGGGCGGCTGCTATGGGATACGAAAATGGCAAATCTGTAAAAACAACCCCTTCAGGCAATCGTCAAGGTATCTGCCCAGACGGATGGCATATACCTTCATACGAAGAATATTCTGCATTAAAGACATTTATTGAGAAAACAGAAGGTCATGGAACCGGCACTGCAGGTAAGCACCTTAAAACATCGGATGGATGGTTCAAAGACGGCTCATATTACAAACCGGCTGACGATGCCTATGGCTTTTCAGCACTGCCTGCAGGGTATTACCACCAAGCATGGGTGGAAAGCAGCATCTATGAATACAGACTTGATATTGTAGGACGCAACGGAATACTTTGGCTTAAAGATGTTATTGCCGGTTATCCTGAAACAGAAGCTGATTCTTTTTATTTCATATCTATCGAAGATGAGGTCTCGCGTGGCGGATATCTTAGTGTATTCTGCAAGAAATCAGAATGCTATAGTGTACGTTGCGTAAAAAACTAAACTAAAAAACAATGCCAGTAAACATTCCTAAAGGGCTGCCAGCAATAGAGACTCTTAAAAAAGAGAACATCTTTGTAATGGACAATGAGAGGGCGAGCGGTCAGGATATACGCCCGCTCCGCATAGCCATTGTGAACCTGATGCCCTTAAAAATAACTACGGAGACAGACCTCATACGTCTGCTTTCAAACTCTCCTTTGCAGCTTGAGATTGACTTTATAAAGCTCAAAAGCCACACGTCAAAGAACACTCCCATACGCCACATGCAGATGTTCTACAAAACATTTGAGAGTGTTTCAGACCAGAAGTATGACGGAATGATAATAACGGGTGCTCCTGTGGAGCAGCTTGACTACAAGGATGTCACCTACTGGGATGAGATAACACAGATTTTTGACTGGGCGCGTCATAACGTGACCTCCACCCTCTTTATATGCTGGGCTGCACAGGCAGGTCTCTACCACTACTATGGAGTGCCAAAATACGACCTTAAAGAGAAGATGTTTGGTGTGTTCAAGCACGTGGTGCTGGATAAGAAGAATCAGATTTTCCGTGGTTTTGATGATGAATTTTACGTACCTCACAGTCGCCATACAGAGATTAGGCGCAAAGATATAGAAAAGGTTAAAGGGCTGAAGGTGATTTCAGAGTCAGACGATGCGGGAGTTTATATGGTTATGGCAAGAGGCGGGCGAGAGTTCTTTATCACCGGCCACTCAGAATACTCTCCTCTGACCCTTGACGCTGAGTATAAACGAGACCTTGAAAAGGGGCTGCCTATTAAGATGCCAGTCAATTACTACCGCGATGACAACCCTGAGCTCGGCCCGCTGGTTCGTTGGCGCAGCCACGCCAATCTGCTCTTTACGAATTGGCTGAACTACTTTGTATATCAGCTTACTCCTTACAACATTGATACAATCGTATAATTTTATGACAAGGATTTTCCATTATCCATTATGATAGAGCTTCTTTCCCCCGCTAAGAATGCTGACATTGGCATTGAGGCTATACTGCATGGTGCTGATGCAGTGTATATAGGTGCGGCTGAGTTTGGGGCGAGAAAGGCGGCAGGGAACAGCATTGAGGATATAAAACGTCTCACTGACTTTGCCCATATCTACAAGGCAAAGGTTTATGTTACGGTTAACACTATCATTAAGGAGAGCGAGATTAGCAGCGTTGAAAAACTTATCACTGACCTCTATAACGCAGGTGTGGACGCTCTTATAGTGCAGGATTTTGGAATTCTTAAAATGAACATTCCACCCATTGCACTGCACGCAAGCACTCAGATGCACAACACCACGCCAGAGAAAGTCAAGTTCCTGCATGATATGGGCTTCTCACAGGTTGTGCTCGCACGCGAGTGTTCAAGAGATGACATCAGAGCCATACACGCAGCCACGCCAGTAAAACTTGAGGCCTTTATCCATGGCGCTCTATGCGTGAGCTACAGCGGCAGGTGCTACGCCAGCTGCGCTCTTACAGGACGCAGCGCAAACCGTGGCGAGTGCGCGCAGATATGCCGTCTGCCGTTCCAGCTACAGGACAAGCACGGCCACAATCTTGGCACAGCCCACTATCTCTCACTAAAAGACATGGATCATAGTGATGACATAGAGGATATGATTCTCAGCGGCGTGTCATCATTTAAGATTGAGGGGAGGCTCAAGGATGCTGACTACGTTAAAAATATAACAGCATTCTACCGCTGCAAGATTGATGAGGTGTTGGAGAAGCACCCAGAGTGGCATCGCAGTTCAGAAGGTGTTTCAAACATTACATTCACTCCAAACAAGTTCAAAAGTTTTTATCGTGGCGGCACCACATATTTTTATTATGGCAGAGCCGCCGAGGGCGGGCTCGATGCAAGAGATGCCATATACTCCCCTTTCACCCCAAAATCTGTGGGTGAATATATTGGCACTGTAAGCCGCGCGCAAGGCAGGCAGATAGAAATCAAGACGAATGCCGAACTTCATAATGGTGACGGCCTATGCTTCCTGTCTGAAGGCAAAGAGTTCCTTGGGTTCAGAATAAACACAGCCCAGAATATCAAGACTCCGCAAGGGGCGGCCGTTCGCTGTGAGACGTCTGAAGCAGTGGCTGTAAAACCAGGCACGGATATTTACCGTAACGCCGATATCCAGTTCACATCCATGCTTGGCAAGCCTACAGCCGTGCGTAAGATAGGCGTTGCCATCAACCTGACAGACACAGTTCTCTCTGTTTCTGACGGCGATGTTACCATTACTGAGAACATTGATATAGAAAAACAGATGGCGCAGAAGGACCAGAGTGAGAACATAAAGGCACAGCTCTCAAAACTTGGTGACACCCCCTACTCCGCCACCTCAGTTGAGGTCAGCACACCATGGTTCTTCCCAATGAGCGCAGTGGCACAGGCAAGACGCACCGCCATGCAAAAACTTACGGAAGCACGCCAAGCGCAGGCGCTAAACGCAAGGGCAAAGTTCACACTTGTTAACAGCAGTGCAAAATTCCCATTTACAAAGGCTGACTACACAGAGAATATTGCAAACTCACTCTCTGAGCAGTTCTACCATGAACACGGCGTAAGCCTAACATCGCCCGCCTTTGAACTGAAAGAACCCTCAGGAGTGCCGGTAATGTACTGCAAGCACTGCATACGCTTTATGCTCGGAGCCTGCAAGAAAGAGAAGGGCCCGCTGAGCCGTGATCTGAGCGAGCCTCTCTATCTTATCCACAAAAATTATTATCTACGTCTTGAATTTGACTGCAAGAACTGTCAGATGCTGGTTTACAAAGGATAGCACTCAATATTTTCACATCATTACTGTCCCGTTAAAATCGATAAAAGTTCTTTGAAATAATTGAAATTTAGCCTGTTACAAGGATTCTGAGCGCGCAACGATTTGAATTTGTAGAT